>NZ_QRZD01000029.1:0-25603 GCF_003464565.1 Collinsella sp. AF14-35 | reverse complement strand
GGCGGGGCATTCCCCGCCTCTTACACCACATCTCTGCGCGCTACCCTCGAGGGTGGATAATCTCCCATTTTCGACAGCTTTTCAGCCCAAAAACGGGAGATTATCCACCCTCAGTTTTCAAACGTCCAAAAATCCTCGCTCGCTAGCAGGGGATTAGGCATCGGCATCGTCATAGGTAATGGCACATCCGCAGGCTGGGCATTGTTGAGGATAGACCGGAAAACGCAGACCCGTTCGAGCACGCGGGTCGGCGGCGCGCTTGTCGCGGGCGTCGATGAAGTTGATGTCTAGGCATGGGAGGCCTGCACCGCAGCGAGGGCAGGGCAGACAGATTTGGCTGCAGTTAGCCTCGACGAGCGGAAATAAGCTCCGATCCATCAGAGTGCGCGGTAAGTTTCCGTATGCGCCGCGCGCGATATCGCTTCGCCACCCCATGGCCTCCCCTTTCCTGTTTTGCCTGCTGAGGAGAGGATGGCAGGATCGGACGGCTCTTGCTGTGGCGCGGCGCGATCCGGTCAATCGACATGATTGGGTTGCGACGGGCAACAGCCGACTAATACGGAGCAACGCCCTCCGCCCGACGCCGCGATTCCGAGAAATCGAACTCGGCGCGATGAGCCTCGAGGAATCGAGCGTTGGGACGCAAGCAATGTTCGTCCGGCTCGCGCAACACCGAGCCCGCAAACGTCGCATAATCCGTATGCCGCAGAAGGTACGATCCGCATAGTTGATAGTCGCCGCGCACCAACTCAAACGAAATCAGATGGGCGTCGAACAGCGAGTGCAGGTCGCGGCGCAGCAGAATGCCGTTGCTGACAACCTGCGACTTAGGACCCGAGTAGTTCTCAATATGCGCAGCTTCGAGCGCTTCGTTAACATTGCAACCCGAGACGGCGCATCGACCGGTATAGGCCTCAAAGAGCTGCGTGCGAAAGCGCTGCTGGCCGATTCGCTCGCGGCGCAGCGCATAGCGAGCCTTTTCATCGTCGCTCGCCGGAGCGCCGGAAAACTCCGCCGCAACCGGAGCATCCTTCATGTAGCTCATATCGGGGAAAAAGCGCGCGTCGGGTCCACCTTTATGGACAGGACCATGCAGTACAAACCAGCTGTTCTCAGGCTCGTAACGCTCGACGAACGCTAGGCCCAGCACCTTGTAGCCAGCGCTCGTTGCAAAGAACACGCCAACGGGAACGCCACACTCCATGCAGTTGATCATCTTTTGGTTGTAGTCCTGGTCGCGCCAGTTTTCGACCGAAGCACTTTGCGACGAGTACTTGAGCACCCACGTGCCGTCCTCAAGATAGAGCGGCGGAACATCGGGATAGGCACCGCGCTTGGAATTGTGCACCGAAAGGGCGAAGGTTTTCTCACGCGGATGTTTAACGCGCTCGCGACCAGGCCAGAAGATGCCCGAATCGCGCGACACCGGAAAGAGCTCGGAATCAATCGTCAGGCGAAAGGGATATTGAGGGCTATCGGCATTGGTGCGATGCGGGAGCTTGTCCCACAGGCCGCAACGCTGCTCCTCACGCAAGAACCACTCCCAGGCCTGGACATATTCGGACGGCACAAAGCTGCAAGCGTTGTCGAAACTCGGCCGAGCAATCAGCGGAATACTAGAAGCGATGCCGTCCATAAGGAACCTCCAGGAAGAACAGTTCCCCACATTATCGCCGATCTACGCGGGCTCATGAGCAACCGTTTTGCGCAAAGCCACCGCACAAGAAAGGGGCCGCTTCGGTTGAAGCGGCCCCTATCAGACAAATCTAGCTAATGGCTTAGCCCTACTTGGAATCAGGAACGATACCGACCAAGCTGACCGTTACGTCAAAGGTCGGAGCAGTGGTGTTCTTGCCCTGCTCGGACCAGTTTTGACAGTCGGAATCGGTGCCTTCCATCCAGATGACGATCTTCATATTCGTGCCGTTGTAGCCAACGTTCTTCGCGATGGCTCGCGGATTTGCTCCAGCAGGTTTGGAATAAGAGCCGCCCGATCCGGTAGCGGCCCAATCGCCGCCGCTCTGGTCAGTTAGGGTCGTGCCGGTAATATGCGCGTACGACGGCGCTTGGGTCGTCGTTCCTTCGGATGCGACGCAACTCCAACCAATCGTTGAGGAGGCATCGTTGCCATGCTCAGTAGTCGAAGGTTCAACGGGAGCATAAACGACCTTAAGCTCGTCGTTAATAACAATGCCAACGCGCAGGCTACCCTTGATTTTGTTAAACCATTCATTCGTTACGTTGCCGGAAGGCTTGACGGTGACGGGATTCGTGCCGTCGAGATAAACATCCGCGATGCCGGTATTCGTCACGGTGTAGAGGGTGTAGTCAGCGGCGACATAGGCGTAATAGGAATCGGTGCCGCTCGTCAGCGTGTACTTGCCTCCAACATCTGTGCTGGCCTTCTGGTAACCGGAGACATTAGTTCCCTGCCAGGACTTGGGAACGAACCAAGACTGAGCATCGTTGGTCGATGAAGGGCTGATTTCATGGCCAGCCGAGCTGGCAGTGGTCTGCTTATCCGAACCGTCATGGTTAATATTTTTGCCCTGAGCAATTTGCAGCACCATACCATTCGCTTGAGCGGAAATAGTGCTCGTAGTTGCATGGACTCTATTATTGGAGACAAACCATGCGTAGGTAGTTGCAGAAAGCGCCACCGCTGAGACGACGACGGTCAACGCCGCTCCAACAAGCTGAACCTTAAGTCTCTTTACTGAATCGCGCATACCCGTCGCCTCCCTTCGTTACGGAAAAGGGCAGGATCCCGGGCCGGGAACCTGCCCTTCGCAAGCCATAAATCGTAGCTGCGATTACTTATTGTCCGCAGTTGCGGTGAACGTAATGGTCACGGCGTTAGTAGCAGTAAGACTTTGGTTCTGCAGATTCTCGGTGGTTACGTTGGCATCCTTACCCTCGTAGTAGAGGTAAACCTTCAACGCCGTATCTTCATTGGCGGTAACGTTACCATAGGAATCAAAGTTATCGGAGGCGAGCTTCTTCTCAAATTTATCGCCCGCTGCGTTCAGACCGTACACCTCCCATTTGCTTCCATCGGCACTAGTAACAAGAACGCGCAGGGCCTTCTTCAGGCTCGGGTTTTGAGTAGTGTCGGTAATACCCTCGATCTTTTCGACAAGAATTTTAGAAAGGTTCTGGCCCTTTGAGCTGACGTTGTAAACCTGCTCGAGAGCATAGCCGCCCTTGATAGCGGCATCAGTTGAACCCTCGTCCGCATCTCCGCCCTTGCACTTGAACAAACCGTCCTTAAGGGCGCCATTATCGAGTTCCGTACCGTAACCGGACATCCAAACACCTTTTTCCGCCCCAGTTTCCTCGCCATAGGTCGCGGGGAAGAGTGACTTGGTGCCGACCCCAGTAGTGACCGATGTGGCATCGACGTCTTTTGCGCCCGTCGGGCCATTCGCAATGGTCATGAACGCCGCGTTCGACTGAGCGGAAATCGTGCTCGTGGTGGCGTCAACCTTGTTGTTCGTCACAAACCATGCGAACGTGGCAGAGCCCAGCGCTACGGCTGCTACCAGCACCATGGCGATGGCGGCGCCCATCTGCTTCTTTAATGCCTTGGTATCCATACGGACCCCTTTCTTTCCCCATTCGTCCCAGATGACCCCCGAGAAGCCCGGAAGGGGAGCCCGTGCTTTCGTGTTGGATGTTGCTTGCCCATCCTTAAAATTTGGAATTGAGGATACCATAATTCTTACGATTTCCTTATGAGTTTTCGAGGCCTTACATTCCGGCAGATTCATGGGCCTACCTTGGGCTAGGTATGGAACTGAGCAAACGCTGTTCACCTTATTTGGCCACGCGCTTCCGCAAAGCCATAAGCTTCTCTTAAGGTTTGCGGCCGCAGTGCCATGCCAGCACATACCTACACCCCCCACCGAGCTTCGCCCTTAGCCCTTCCCCACTCGCTATACTGGTGCAGAACGTGAAATTTTGCCTGCTTAGCGGGCTATTTGTTGGGAGGGCCCCATGGCCATGGCCAATCAACCCAAGGGAAGCGTTTCTGCCGGATCGATCAAGCCGGTGACGCGCAAAGCCGTTCGCTGCCAGCGCGAAGTCGCCTGGTTGGTCACGCAGGCGGCCGGCAAGCTCGTCGCCACCACCGACGACGTCAACGCGCCCACGCCCAGTTTTGTACTGGCGGCGGCGCTGTCGCACACCCGCGAGCAGGAGCAAGCCGCCCAGGACGGTGGACGTGCGATTGACTACGAGGCCGTCATGGGCCCCGACCTCGCGAGCTTTTGTGCGGCCGCGGGGCTGCCCGCAGCACCCAACGCGCTTTCGGACTCGGGCTACATGTTCACCCTCTCGGGCGCGGACCTCATTCGCGAGGTTTACGCCTACTGTAGCGATCTGGACGAACGCATGGGAGACGCGGCACAGGTCAAACCGGGCTACGCGATCAAGCTCGCGCTGCGACTGTTCCTGCTAGATGCCGCTGCGGGCAACGGCGCCGCCTCCAAAGACAACGCCTCGGCATAACAAAAGCGCCGGGCCGGGAAACAATCCCGGCCCGGCGCTTGTTCGTTCTACTTGTCCCCGTCCCCTGCGGGCGAGTTCTTTTGGTTGCGACGGTTGCTCCACGTCACGTTGTGCTCCTTGTAGTAATCGGGCGCCTCGTTGCCGCTCGCGCTAATGGGGTCGTTGCCGGTCAGGGTGTCGGCAATATCCTGCACGAACTTAATGAACAGGCTCGAGTCGTCGGTCTCGGACGAATCAAAATCAAAACCGAACTCCACCGCGCCGCCGATGATCTTGTCCACGCACTCCGGGTCGTCGCCGTCCAGCCAAATGACCACGGTGTACTTGTCCACATCGCCCACGCGGAAGTTCTTGTGGCTGATGGTCGTCACCACGTCTTTGGACGCAAACGGCTCGGTGTTGGGCTCGGGGCTGCCATCGGCCGCAGCCGCCGCATAGGTGGTGGGCTCGCCATTGCGATACACCCGCACGCGCGCGGCCTTATCCACGCCCTTGCTGGCGCTGACCACCTTGAGCTTGGCGCTGTAGCCCAGGTCGGTCTTGCCGGCGTTGCGGATATAGAAGGTGTACGCCACGTAGTTCTTGCCGTTGTGGCTACCGTCGATGTCGTCCAGGTTGTCGGGCAGATCCTCGGCAGCGATATTGGTGCCGTTATCCACGGCGTCAGCCGCCAAGCGTGCGGTGGCGTTGTTAAAGTCGCCGTTGTCGGCAATGGCCACGCCGCGGCGGAACAGCTCCAGGCGGTTGAGGTTGATGGTGAAGTTACCCATGTTTTCCTGCATAAACGACAGGGCGAACAACACGCCAAAGGCAAGCGCCAGCACCACGAGGGCCTTTTGCAGCTTGTCCATGCGCAGCAACGCCGTGCCGATGCGCTCCATGCGGCGCTTGGGCATGTACATGGACACGACCGCGTCGGGGTCGATGTCGTCGAGGCCCTGGTTGGCCAGCGCCTGCTCCAGCTCCTCGATGCGCACCACGCCGCGCAGGTCGCGCTTGGGCTTGCGTTTGGGCTTGCCGAAGCGCTTGCGCGGGTCGGGATCGGTGCTGGGGGTGTCCTCGGGCTGACCCTCGGCCTGACCTTCGGCCAAATCCTCAGCCATGCCCTCGACGTGATTCTCGGCCAAAACTTCGGCAGCTTGATCTTTGTTGTCGTTACGCTTGAACAGTGCCATGGCGATCAGATCTTATATTTGGTGCGAATGTAGCCGACGTATTCTTTGACGAGCTCGCGCTCCATGTCGTCGGCGTAGCGGAACTGCAGGCCGCAGACGTTGCGGTACAGGCTGCCCTTGGGCGCGCGGCGCACCCAGCACACGATGCCCAGCTGCTCGGGCAGCTCGTGGCGCTCGCCCTGCAGGCGAATCGTGGGCATTTGCACGGCCAGGGCCTCGCCCACGTCGGGGTAATCGTTGAGGTAGATGGCCAGGCCGCCGGCCGAGACGTCAATGGTCATGGCATCCTCCGGCTCGGGGGTCGGCGCGTTGTCGCGCTGGTAGGTCAGGCGCATGGCGACCTTAAAACGCTCGTCGCGGCGCTTGACAAAGCTGCGCTGCTCGGCGACTTTGCGCATTTTCCAGTAGGTGCGGATACCTTTTTTCTCGACCGACTCGGGGTAGCCGGCGAGCACGAACGTCTCCTCGCCCACTTTGTATTGCAGCAGCAGCTTTTGGTTTTCGTCCATGATGAGCGGCTTGCCGGCGAGCATGGGCGCGCTCATAAGAAAGTACGCGTCGTCCAGGTTCTCTTTGTACGTGGCGAGCATGTTGAAGTCGGTTTTTTGGCCCATGGGCACGTCGAATGCCACCTGAAGCTTAGTCCCCGGCGTTATCTGTTGCTCTGCCATGTATTCTCCCCCAGTCGCGGGCGCCGATATCATCGTCGTGCGCGATGCACATTGGGCTATTGTACCTGCTTTGCTGCAGGTTTCGATGTGCGGCACGTGAAATGGCGGGATGTGAGGCGCGGGTGAACGCGCAGCTGCTCCGCGCGCGGCATTAATCTGGCGGCGATGCATGTTCCCGACAGACCGTCTGTCTGTCTGTCTATCTCTCAGCTATCTCTCGTAATTATCTCTCGTCTCTCATTTATCTCTCAGCTTAGAGATGAGTGAGAGATGAGAGACAAAATTACCGTTATCGGTTCAATCAAATCACGTTCGTACAGGTAAACACATGTATACGGGAACTTTGCCTCGATCCCTCAGCCATCTTGCAGCATTGCTATCTCTCATATTTATCTCTCATCTTTCAGCTATCTCTCGTGTTAGTGACGAATGAGAGACGAGAGATGCGTGAGTGATGGACGAGTGTGATTTTTTGGACGGTCGGAAAATCCCTCAAATAAAAAACGGGGCCGGCCTTACGCCGAGCCCCGTTTTCAAACGGTCAGTTAGTTATCCAACGCGCGAGCATAGCAGTCAA
Organism: Collinsella sp. AF14-35; assembly: GCF_003464565.1. Taxonomy (NCBI): domain Bacteria; kingdom Bacillati; phylum Actinomycetota; class Coriobacteriia; order Coriobacteriales; family Coriobacteriaceae; genus Collinsella; species Collinsella sp. AF14-35. The sequence goes on along the minus strand of NZ_QRZD01000029.1, from coordinate 18,671 downwards.
CATTACGCCGCCGCGAACACTCCCAAGCCCGTTCCGATGATGCAGATTGCGAAGATGCCCAAGATGATCCAAATGGTCTTGACGCCCTTTTTATAGAGGGCAACGCAAGCGAACGTTGCCAGCAAGGGCAGCAGACCGGGGAAGATCGAATCGAACAGATCCTGCAGGACAATCTCCGAACCACCCACGTCAAAGGTCAAAGCCGTGGACAGCGAGACCTGTGCCGCAATCATGGCGCCGATAACGGTCATTCCGAGAACACCGGCAGCATGCGTCATGCGAGACATAAGGTTGCTCTCTTCGGACTGCTGCAAAAACTTGGTTCCCAAGTCGTAACCCAGATGGGCGGCGACGATACGCGTTGCAAAGTTAATCACGGAGTAGATGAGCGCGTACACGATGGGGCCGAGCGGGTTGCCCGTCGAAGCGATGCCAATACCAATGCCGGCGGCAACCACGCGGAACGTACCCCAGTAGAACGAATCGCCGATGCCGGAAAGCGGTCCCATAAGGCCGACCTTCATGGCGTTAATCGAGGACGTGTCGAAGTTCTTATCGGCAGCCGCCTGCTCTTCCATCGAAACCGTTAGGCCGGCTACAAACGGAAGCACATGAGGCGTGATGTTAAAGAACTCGGCATGGCGATCGAGCGCCGCATAGTAATCGTCGTCGTTGGGATAGATCTTTCGCAGGGGCTTCTGAATGGTGTACATGAAGCCCATTGCCATCATCTTGTCGTACGACTGCGAGCACTGGCTCGTAAACTGGCGAAGGAACATGCTCCGATACATATCGGGAGTCATAATCGCGTCCTTCTTGGCCTCTTTGAGGTCGGTGTTCTGGATAGCCATTAGAAGTCCTCCTCTTCATCTGCAGCAACCGTCTGCGGACCGGACGAGCCCTCGCGGAAGGCCAGGAGCAGCGCGACGCAAATGGCAGCTGCGGCGACGCCGACCACGTCCATCTTGAGGTAGATGACCATAATGAAGCCCAGGAACAGCCAGGGAAGGAGCTTGTTATCGCCCATGGTCCTGATAAGAAGAGCGAAGCCGATGCAGACCATGACGCCGGACGCAACGTTGAGGCCGTCCATCACAAACTGCGGAATCGCGTTGAGCGCATTGTTGATAAGGTCGGCACCAAAGAACAGCGAGCCAAACACCAGCAGTGCAGACGGAATGCCAATCGACAGCGGCACGATGGTCAGATGGTACAGATTCGCCTTGGCAAGATCGCGATTTGCCAGAGCGGTCTCAATCTTCTTGCAGGCAAAGGCACCCGGAACGGCGTAGCAGAAGTTGCGCCACACCTGAAGGAAGACGGAGACGGGAAGGGCGAGCGCGACGGCAGTTGCCGTGCCCGTACCCGTAATGACGGCAAACGCGCAGCCAAGCACGCCGGAGGCATAGACCTCGGGAGGAACCGCCGCGCCGACCATGATGGCGCCCATGAACATGGACTCCAAAGCAGCGCCGACGATAACGCCCTGCTGGACATCGCCAAGGATCAAGCCGACAAACAGGCTCGTAAACAGCGGACGACCAAGCATCGTAATGCCAAATAATTGCTCGTCCATGGACGCAATAAATGCGACCAGTGCAACTAGAAGATACTGGACAACCATTTCGATCAACCCCAGAAACAGGTCTGCAGGCGAGGCATTCTGCGCAGCTCGCCTGCAGACAACCGCAGCAATTTGAGAGGATTAGTAGTTCATCTGGTGATAGTAACGACGCGTGGTGAGCGGGTGGTTACGGACGTGCTCGAGATGGCAGCTCAGACGCTCGGTGATGGTGTAGGTGACCATCGGGGAGACGATCTTGCGGAACTCGGGGTCGCTGAACGGCAGCTCGACCTCGGCGGTGTCAAACTTGTTCACGCGGACGTTGACGCCCTTCTCGTCGGCGAGCATGTGAGTGAAGTTGTCCACGCGGTCCATGAGCTTACGGGTGTCGTCCTCGCCGTAGAGCATGATGAGGCTCGTGCCTTCCTCGCACAGCTCGATGGTGCCGTGGAAGAACTCGGCGGCGTGGATGGACTTGGTCTTGATCCACTGCATCTCCTCGAGGATGCACATGGCGTAGTCGTAGGCCTCACCCCAGAGCATGCCGGAGCCAATCACCATGTGGTAATCGGTGTCCTTGAAGTCCTCGGCCATGGCGGCGCAGCGCTCGTCCTGAGCGTCCTTGGCCTTGATGAGGTACGGAGCGATGTTGCCGAACTCTTCCATGAAGGTGTCGTACTTGGGGAAGGCGCCGGCGTTCTTGAGGAAGCGGGCGACCAGCGTGATCTGGTAGGTGTAGATGGCCTCGCACAGAACGTCGTCCTCGGCGAAGCTGAAGAACTTGTAATCGGCGTACTCGGTGGCCGGGGTGTTGTCGTTGGAGACATACATCAGCGTGCGGGCGCCCTGCTCCTGGCAGAACTTGGCAGCCTCAATGATCTCGGGGGTGGTGCCGGTACGGGTGGAGAAGACGCAGACAGAATCCTTGTTGAAGGTCTTGGGCGGGCAGGCGAGGAACTCTGCGGCGATCTCGCAGTGGACATCGACGTCGGCCGTGGTGGTCTCGACCCAATACTTCATCGGGAGCGTGTGGGCCCAGGTGCCGCCGCAGCCGATGAAGAAGATGTTGGAATAACCCTGCTCGCAGACCTCGTCCACGGCAGCCTCAATCTGAGGACGGAGAGCGAGGGCATCGCTCACAACCTTCTCGTAACGAGGCTCATCGAAATTGAACATCCCTTACTCCTAACTCACTTGGATGAACCCTTCATTCATCCCATGACGTTATAATACTTTATATAACTAACTATGCAAGAACTATTTCAGATTTTTTTGATTTTTCTTTAATAAAAAGCCCGCCGATCAAATGATCGACGGGCATAGGCATAGAGCATTGGTTCAATAAATGCCGAGCATCAACGTGTTTCCGGCTAGAAAACGTCCTTGGCAAACACCTTAGCGTCATTGGGAACCTGACGGATTTCGATGGCCACGCCATCGCCCAGGAGCTCTTGGATATGCTCGGCATCTTTCTCGGTCGCAAAGATCGCAGGGGTCGGATGAAGCGTGGTCTCAGGGGTCTTTCGGGTTCCGCCCAGATTGATCTCTTTGATGTCTTTGCAACCCTTAGCGAGACGATAGACATCTTCAATCGTCTCAGTGATGATAAACAGCGAATACTTGTCGGTAACGCCGCTGTTGAGCGCCTCGATAGCAGCGTCAACATCCTTGATGACGAGTTTAACGCCGTTGGGGCGGGCGAGCCTCAAGGCCGCCTTCCTCATGTCGTCTTTTGCCACAGCATCGCTGGCAAGCAAGATGCAATCTACATCCAAAGCGTGAGTCCAGGACATGGCAACTTGGCCGTGAATCAGTCGGTAATCAACTCTCGTAAGCTTAATCATCGTTATCATCTCCGCACGTGATAAAGGGAATGACAGGTGTGGCCCCTAGCTAGGGCTCGAACCAGAACTAACTAGAACTCTTCTTCCTCGGCGCCGGCAAGCATGTCCGCCGCCTCGCAAAGCTGAATAAACGAACGCGATCCCTCGACCGCGGCTTTGGCCTTGTCCGCATCCAGGGAGTCCAGCTGTGTAACCATTTCCACCAGCAGCGGCAAGTTCATTCCAGCGATTAACGTAAACGATCCGTCGGTCTGCCTCTGAATGAATTCGTTGTTTACAGAGCCGCCAAAGATGTCAGTCACGACAAACCAAGAGTCGGCAGGGTCCCTCGTCTCCATCCATGCATCAATCAACGCCGCGACGTCCCTTGAATCGTCATCGACATAGGCGCACAGGCACTCGATTCGGTCGTTGGTGCCCATCAGAATCTCCAGAGAGCTTTTCATGCCTTGGGCGAGATAACCATGACTCGCTAGCAATATCTTATTCATAGTTCTCCAATACCAATAGGACGTACTATATTGTCATAACAAAGTATATTAGCAATCTACCCTACGTGGTGTGTCTATTTTCCAAATCCGCGAACGGTAACAATTGGTCGGTAAATCGACCAATCTATCGCTAATTTACAAATAGAACTTCAGTCGCTCGGTGCAGTACACCTGACGGGAGATGAAAAGCGGCTCGCCACTTGGGGTATAACGTCTATCGACAAACAGAAGCAGCGAAGAGTCCAGCTCCACGTTAAGGTATGCCGCCTCGAGCTCGCTCGCATAGCAGACCTCGAGCGTACGCGTGTTGGGACCCATCTTGATCCCCTGGCGATCGAGTACCGCCATCAGCGAATCATCGAGGGACTCATGCTCCAAAAAAGAAAGCGCAGCGGAATAGCTATTGGTTTCCAGCATCGTGGGCTTGCCATCCACAAGGCGCAGACGACGGCTACGCAATACCTTTTGGGTATCGTCTACGCCCAGGAACTTCGCGTCTCGCAGACTTGGGAAGTCCCAGCCCATTTCGAGAACCCTGGTAGACGCCTGTTTGCCCGCAAGCTGGCACGAATGGGTAAAGCTCTCACGGTCGTCCGCGGCATACATCTGCGTGTCCGACGAAACGAACGTGCCCTTGCCGCGGGCCCTCTCAACAAGCCCAGCATCTTCCATTTCTTTAATTGCGGAGCGAACCGTTATTCGGCTCACGCCAAATTGCTCGATAAGCTCCGCCTCGGTCGGAAGCTTATCTCCCGGGCGGTACGTGCCGTTGGCGATTGAATCAGAAAGCGCACGAACAATCTGTTTGTACAGGGGGATAACGCTATTTGCCTCAACCATATCAACCATACCTTTACAAGGAATCAGCAGCCTATAGATAAATGACTTATATTGTATTAGAACTTTTTAGCATTCCACGCCATTTCCTATAATGTTTTAGCAAACGAGGGGTTATTTTGCGTAAGCGGTGTAGAGTCCATCCATTTCCGCATACAGCTTCAATCTGATGGCGGTATATGCATCCGATAAGCCGATTGATTTTTATCTTCTACCTGTCTCACATTCATCCCTCATCGTAGAGATGAATGTGAGGTGAGAGATACGTACTTGACGCGCGAGCGTGGATATTTGGACGGTTTTTGGGCTTTTGGCGGCCGATTTCGTCCGAAAATCCACGCTCATGCGGCAGACGTCCGAATTTCCACGCTCGTGTGCCAGATAATCCACGCTCATCCGGCAGATTGGTCGAAGGCCCCATATGGGTATACTCTCGGGGATTCGACTCGATTCGCCCCCGTTGGGGCGCCAAAGGAGACTGCATATGCCCACTACCTCAACCGACCCGCGCGCCGCTGCCGCCGCGCTGCTGGTGCCCGGTACCACCTGCCATGGTTTTGCCGTCGAGCGCTGTGAGACCGTGCCCGAGCTCGACTCGGACGCTTACGTGCTGCGCCATACCACCTCGGGCGCTCGCCTGCTGCACCTGGCGTGCAACGACGAAAACAAGGCCTTTGCCATTGGCTTTAAGACGCCGCCGGCCGATTCCACTGGCGTGTTCCATATTCTTGAGCACTCGGTGCTGTGCGGATCGGCCAAGTTCCCCGTCAAGGAGCCGTTCGTGGACCTGATCAAGAGCTCCATGCAGACGTTCCTCAACGCCATGACCTACCCCGACAAGACTATCTACCCCGTTGCCACCACCAACGAGCAGGACCTGTACAACCTGATGGACGTGTACCTGGACGCGGTGTTCAACCCGGCCATCTATACCAAGCCCACCATTTTTGAGCAGGAGGGCTGGCACTACGAGCTGGACCTGCCGGAGGGCGCTGGCGGCGACGGCAGCGCCGCCAGCCTGCGCGAGGGCACGCTGCGCTATAACGGTGTAGTGTTCAACGAGATGAAGGGCGCGCTGTCCGACCCCATGAGCGTGCTGGACGACGCCGTCAACGCCGCGCTCTACCCCGACACGGCCTATGCGCACGAGAGCGGCGGCGATCCGCGCGCGATTCCCGCGCTCACCTACGAGCAGTTCCTGGACACGCACGCGCGCCATTACAACCCCTCCAACTCCTACATCACGCTCTACGGCGACCTGGACGTGGACCGCGCGCTGGCCTTTTTGGACGAGCGCTATCTGTCGCAGTCGAGCGCCGCGAGCCGCCGCATGGACGCAGCCGTCGCCGCCGGCGAGGACCCGTCTGCGCTGGCGCCCAATCCGCTGGTCGTGCAGACACCCGTGACCTGCGAGTATAAGCGCGTCGAGATGGCCACCACGCCCGAAAACGCCCTGGTGGGCCTGGGCCTTGTGCTGGGCAGCGCACTCGACCGCAAGCGCACGATCGCCGCGGACATCCTGTTCGAGGCGCTGCTGGGCTCCAACGAAGCGCCGGTTAAGAAGGCCATTCTGGCCGCCGGCCTGGGCGGCAACGTGGTGAGCTACACCGCGGCCGAAAGCCTGCAGCCCTACGAGCTCATCATGCTGCAAAACGCGCAGCCCGGCGTGGCGCGCGAGCTGCGCCGCGTGTTCCAGGACGCCTGCCGCGACCTGTGCGAGCACGGCGTTCCGCGCGAGCGCCTGGAGGCCATCATCAGCAGCAACGAATACGACCTGCGCCAGCGCGACTACGGTATCGCCGACGGCGTGGCCATTGCGTGCGACGCGCTGAGCACCTGGCTCTACGATGACGACGCCGCGACGCTGGCGCTCAAGTATGGCCCGGTGTACGAGGAGCTGCGCGGCGAGCTGGAAGGCAGCTACTTTGAGGACCTTCTGCGCGAGCTCGTGCTGGAGAACGACCACATGGCGCTGGTCGAGCTGGTTCCGGTGGACGCCGCTGAGGGTTCGGAGGGCGCCGAAGCTGCCGAGCTGGCAGCCAAGCGCGGCGCCATGACCGATGCCGAGCTGGCCGACGTGGTCGAGCGCACGGCTGCGCTGCGTGCCGCGCAGGAGGCCGAGGACACGCCCGAGGACAAGGCCACGCTGCCGCGCCTGCGCGTGTCCGACATTGGCGAGGCGCGCCCCGAGCCGCCGCTGGTCGTAGACACGACCGCGCCCATCCCCTGCCTGCGCCACGGCATCCCCACCAACCGCCTGGCCTACGCCATGCAGTATTTCGACCTGAGCTGCGTCGCATTTGAGGACCTGCCCTATGTGACGCTACTCTGCCGCCTGCTCAAACAGCTGCCCACGAGCGAGCACTCGGCCGAGGAACTCGACAATCTGCTCGCCGGCAAGCTGGGCTTTTTGAGCTTTACGACCGAGGTCATGACGCAGCCCGACGTGGACGGCGTGCGCCCCTACCTGCTGGTGAGCGCCGGCGCCCTGTCCGAAAAGATCGACGCGCTGGCGAGCCTGCCGCGCGAGGTGTGGTCGAGCACGCTGTTGCTCGATGCTGACGCCGACCGCGTGCGCGACGTGCTCACGCAGATTCGCATTGGGCTTGAGCAGGGCTTTATCAACAACGGACACTCGGCGGCACTCGGCCGCGCGATGAGCTACACCTCGCCTTCGGCCGTGGTGCGCGAGCAGCTTTCGGGCGTGGACTTCTACCTGTTCCTGCGCGATTTGCTCGAGCACTTTGACGAGCGCCTGGACGGCCTGCGTGCCAAGCTTGCCGAGCTGGCAGACCGCATCTTTGTGGCCGACGGCTGCATGGCGAGCTTTACCGGCAGCGATGAGGACTTTGACGCGTACTGGGATGCCGCGGGCGACCTGGGGCTTGGCGCAGGCGACGGCGCCGATGCCGGCCGCAACGCGCTCGTGGTGCCGACGCCGCGCGACCGTCACGAGGCTTTCGTCATCCCCAGCGACATTTGCTTTGCGGCAAGCGCGTGCGACCCGCGTCGCTTGGGACTCGACGTGACGGGCGCCTGGGCGGTTGCCGCCAACGCGCTCTCCTACGACTACCTGTGGAACGAGATCCGTGTGAAGGGCGGCGCATACGGTTGCGGATTCCGCGCGGCTGGCGAGCGTCAAACGGCGTTCTACACCTACCGCGACCCGGCAATCGACCCCTCGATTGAGCGCGTGGAGCGCGCGGGTGCATGGCTTGGCAGCTTTGAGCCCGACGAGGCCGCCTTTGAGGGATTTATCGTGAGCTGCGTGAGCGGCATGGACGCGCCGGTGAAGCCCTACGCGCTCACCAAGCGCCGCAACACGACCTACCTGGCCGGACTCGATCCCAACGCGCGCGAAAAGCGCCGCGCCCAGATGCTCGCCGCCACGCCCGGTGAGCTGCGCTCGCTCGGCGCCGACGTGACGCGTATCGCAGCCGAGTCGCCGACCTGCGTCTTTGGCGGCCGTGACGTCATCGCCAAGAGCAACGCCAACTTCAACATAGTCGACCTGTTCGCTTAACGCACAAAGGTAGATTTTTAGGACATGCCTAAAAATCTACCTTTTTTCTGCGGCTTGGACGGGGCGGCGCAGCCCACCGCGGCGGTTTGTCTCAATCTGTAACATCTAGGTCCAATTTTGCCGAGTTACTGTTACAGATTGAGACAAACCGCTGCAGACGCCCACTCCACAGCACAGACCACCACAAAGGTGCCTGTCTCCTTCCTCAGTTGTGATTTGAACACTTGTTCTATACGAACACATGTTCTATAGTAGAGGTGCTTGCATCAAACTGAAATTGCAACTAGAATATAGTTGCAGAATGTGAGGCGGGATGACTCGATCCGATAAACTCATCGCCCAGCTGCTTAGCTGTCCTTCAACGTATAGATTCGCTGACTTTCTTAAAGTTATGGCTTCATATGGCTTTGAAATGGACAGCAAAGGCAAGACATCCGGATCGCGCGTTCGCTTCTACAGGCCATCAGATGGCAGGATGTTCGTAATGCACGCGCCTCATCCATCTGACGAATTGACAGCGGGGACCATTCGAAACATCGTTCGCTTTCTGCAAGATGTCGGAGGTAGTCATGAGTAACGTTTTAGCATACAAGGGTTATTTCGCCCCGGTCGAGTTCGATGCCGAACAGCATGTGCTAACAGGTATGGTCGCCGGCATTAGGGACGCAATCGTATTTGAAGGCTCCACGGCTGAAGAAGTGGAGCAATGCTTCCACGACGCCGTCGACGATTACCTTGAGTTTTGCGCCGAGAAGGGCAAGGAACCCGAGCGGGCTTTTAAGGGCTCGTTCAACGTAAGAACGGGCTCTGAGCTCCACAAGCAAGCAGCGTTGGCGGCGGCAAAGAAGGGTGAGTCACTCAATAAGTTTGTGACTGAAGCGATCGCTGCGGCGCTGTGAAGCCAACGTCGAGTCGAAGCCGCCACAAAGGGCGCCTTTGCGGCGGCTTCGACGTTTGCCCAGATAAAACCTGCCAAAATAAACCTGTCCCTTTTTGGTAGGTTTGGGAGAGGGAGCTGGGATGGATAAGGCTGAGTTGCGACGGGCGGTGATTGCTCGGCGCGATGCTCTTGATTTGGACTTGCGCGCGGCGAAGTCTGCCGCTATCTGTGCGCGGCTGATTGAGCTGCTGGGCCGCCTGGATGCCGCGGCGCCGCACACCGTTGCCATCTATGCCGCGATGGGTTCCGAGGTCGACCCAGCCGCGTTTGCCGCTGCGGCCGTCAAACGCGGCTGGCGCGTGGCCTATCCGTGCATGCTCTCGGCAATTGATGCCGCAGCTTGTGGCCAGCGCATGTGCATGCGGGCAGTTGCTGTCGACGATGCGTCCTCGGCTCCGTTTATCGCCCACCCCACGCGGGCCTTCGCGGCCATGGACATCGACAGCGACCACTTCCCTATCGTGTCTGCAGAGGCCCTCGACATGGCCATCGTGCCACTCGTAGCCTTCGACCGCGCCGGCGCGCGCCTGGGCTACGGCGGCGGCTGCTACGACCGCTACCTGCCCATGCTCTCGCCCGCATGTCAAATCATCGGCATCGCCTTTGACGAACAGCGTGTCGACCACGTTCCCACCGATACCCACGACCAGCCGCTACCCCACATCATCAGCGCCTAACGGCTGGCACACCTCCCGACGGCCTAGTGCTCTTCGCCGGCGCGGGCCAGGTCGTAGGGCGTGGTCTGGTAGACGTAGTAGTTGAGCCAGTTGGTGTAGAGCAGCTGAGCCTGGCTGCGCCAGACGTTGCGCGGCTCGGCGGTGGGGTCGTCGCCCGGGAAGTAATGCACCGGCACCCGAGGGTTGAGTCCGCGCTTCACGTCGCGCTCGTACTCCAGGCGCAGCGTGTCGGTATCGTACTCGGGGTGGCCAAATACAAAGAAGCGGCGGCTGTCGGTCGACTTGACAATGTACAGGCCCACCTCGTCGGACACGGCCACGACCTCAAGCTGCGGCTCGGCCTCCACGTCCTCGCGGCGCACATCGGTGTTGCGCGAATGCACGGCATAGAAACGGTCGTCAAAGCCGCGGACCAGCGGGCTTTGCGGCTTCACCAGATAATGCTCGAATACGCCGCTCGCCTTTGCCGGCAGGTCATGCTTCCGGATGCCGTAATGATGGTACAGACCGGCCTGCGCGCCCCAACAAATATGCAGCGTAGAGTGCACGTGCGTGGTGGACCAATCCATGATCTGGCAGAGCTCGGGCCAGTAGTCGACCTCCTCGAACGGCATCTGCTCCACCGGCGCGCCCGTGATGATCAGGCCGTCGTAGTGGATATCGCGGATGTCGTCGAACGTGCGGTAGAACGTCTCCAGGTGGCCGGCGCTCACGTGCGTGGCCTCGTGCGTCTTGGTGCGCAGCAGGTCCACCTCCACCTGCAGCGGCGTGTTGGAGAGCTTGCGCATGATCTGCGTCTCGGTGGCAATCTTGGTGGGCATGAGGTTGAGGATGAGCACGCGCAGCGGACGGATGTCCTGGTGCAGCGCGCGGTACTCGGTCATGACAAAGATGTTCTCGCTCTCGAGCTGCGCGGCGGCAGGGAGGGCGTCGGGGATGCGAATGGGCATGGATGCTCCTTACGAGTCAGTTGCAGCTATGGTACAACGAGCGGCCCCATCCGCGCGAGCACATCGCTCAGCGATGCCGTCAGCGGCCCGAATCACTCCAAAAATAGAGATTAAGGTATGTCCCAAAAAATCTACGGCGCTTTAGTCTAGCAAAGTGGTAGCAGGACGCTACAATGGTTCGACGCGAAAAACTCGGCCGAAAGGATACATATAATGTACCAGACGCGTAAGATCGGTGTGGTCGGCCAGGGCCACGTAGGAGCACATGTTGCCAACAGTCTGCTCATGCAGGGCATTGCCGATGAGCTGTACCTGTGCGATATCAACGAGGCCAAGGTGACGTCCGAGGTCCAGGACCTGCGCGACTCCCTTTCGTTTGTCCCGTACAACACCAAGATCGTCAACTGCTACGACCACTACGAGGAGCTAGCCTGCTGCGACGTCATCGTCAACGCCGCCGGCAAGGTCGCGCTGGCCGCTGGCAACCGCGACGGCGAGCTGTTCTTTACCACCGACGCCGCCCGCACCTTTGCCAAGCGCATCGTCGACGCCGGCTTTAACGGCATCTTCGTGAGCATCTCCAACCCCTGCGACGTCGTGTGCACCGAGCTGTGGCACCTGACCGGCTACGATCCCAAGAAGATCATCGGCTCGGGCTGCGGCCTGGACTCCGCCCGCCTGCGCACCGAGATCTCCAAGAAGGTCGGCGTGAGCCCCAAGTCCATCGACGCCTACATGATCGGCGAGCACGGCTTTAGCCAGCTGGCCGCCTTTAAGTCCGCGACCATCGCCGGCAAGAGCCTTAACGAGCTTCAGGCCGAAAACCCCGACAGGTACGCCTTCGACCACATGGAGATCGAGGAGCTCGCGCGCAAGGGCGGCTATGTGACCTACCAGGGCAAGCAGTGCACCGAGTACGCCGTCGCCAACTCCGCCGCGCGCGTCTGCGCCGCCGTGCTGCACAACGAGCACGCCGTGCTTTCCGCCTCCACGCTCATGACCGGCCAGTATGGCGAGGAGGGCATCTTCACCTCCCTGCCGTGCGTGATCGGTGCCGAGGGCGTCGAGGAGGTCTACACGCTGGACCTGTCCGAGTACGAGCTCGAGGGCTTCCACAAGAGCTGCCAGCACATTCGCGACAACATCGCCCAGCTCGACTGGTGGGACGCCGAGGCCTACGACGCAAAGTAGGCCGCTGGCTGCCGCAACCTTGCGAATCTAAGCGCGATACTAAGCGGGCCGCGCCGGAAATCCCCGGCGCGGCCCGCTTTTTTGACTCACGCAGTGCCCTTGCGAATCGAAGTTGAATACTTTTCCCGGTACCTAGTACTGCTCGATGCCCATGTAGCGACGAACCTCGGGGCTGTGGTCAAACACCTTGCCGCGGGCGGCGCGCAGCTCGCAGCTCATGTTGTAGAAGAAGATCGGCTCCAGGAACGAACGCACGCTGGCGGGTACCTCGCCCACGCCGTACTCGAGCGCATCGAGCACCATAATCGTGTCGGTGTGCGTGTTGAGGAACGCAAGGGCGCGCTCCTCCATGGGGCGGCACTCGCCCGATCCGAGCTGCACAAAGTAGAACACGCCGGGCTCGGTGGCCTCGAACGGGCCGTGGAAGTACTCGCCGGAGTGGATGTAGCAGCAGTGCTGCCATTGCATCTCCATGAGCGAGCAGATGGCCATGGCGTAGGTCTGGCTAAAGTTGGGGCCGGACCCCAGGATATAGAAGAACTTGTGCTGCTGGCAGAGCTCGGCAAAGCGGTCGCCCAGCTCGGCGTTGACCTTCTCGCGGGCGGCGGGCAGCAGCGCGTCCATCCGCTTGAGGCCAGCGTACATGTCGGCGAGCGCCTCGTAGCCCTCCTGCTGGTCGAGCAGCTCGGCAGCCATCAGAACACCGATGCCCTGCGGGACCTCGGCCTGCGACTCGCCCTTGCCCCACGGATAGACCCAGGTTGTCCACTTGCCGTTGTCAATCTTGGAACCCGCATAGTCGGTCATAGTCACGACCTCGGCACCGGCAGCCAGCGCCATCTCGCAACCGTCGACGACCTCCTGCGTGTTACCGCTGTGGCTGCAGGCGACGACGAGCGACTTCGGCCCCAGGCTCTTGGGGGCCATCAGGCAAAACTCGCGCGCGGTGTAGACCGTCGAGGCAAACGTAGTGGCCTCGCGCTTGAGCAGCTCGTTAGCCGGCATCAGGTCGATCATCGAACCGCCGCAGGCGATCCAAAAGACGTTCTCGATCTTACCCTTGCGCTCGATAATTTCCTGAATCAGATCGTGTGCGTTCACGGTAACGCTCCTCCTTGTGTGGCGACTTTGGACGACGGCAGCTCGTGCCTGCAGTCGTTCTATGTTGTTCTATTTATAGCATGCAAGCAGGTGCCCGTGAAGTCATTTCAGCAAATTTGTTCTATGTTGTTCTATCTATGGACGTTAGATGTCGAACACGTAGCGCGAGCCCACGATCTTTTGGCGCCCGAGCAGCAGGGGCCGCTCGTCCTCATCGGTAAAGTACGCCTCCATATAGAAGAGTGGCTCGCCGGCCGGCACCTCCAACAGCGGGGCCGCCTGAGCATCGGCAAGCGCAATCTCCACGGTACAGGGGTCGGACTTGAGCGGCGCGCGGCCCGAATGCTCGGCAACGAGCGCAAAGATCGAGTTATCGGCGAGGTCGCTATCCCCCAGCGTCTGCAGATAGGGATGGTCGGCGAGCACAAAGGCGTTGTTCTCGAGCATGACGGGGATGCCGTCGGCCGTGCGCACGCGCTCGACCACGATGAGCTCGCAGCCGGGCTCCACGCCAAAGAACGCCGCATCCTCGCGCGTCGCCGCGACCACCGTACGCGACACCAGACGCGCTCCGGCCACCATGTCGTTGGCGGCACAACCCTCAGTAAAGCTCTGGACGTCGCCTTTCTGGACAATCTTGCGCTTGAGCTTGGGAGCGCACACAAAGGTGCCCCTCCCCTGCTGTCGGTTGAGATATCCCGCGCGCGACAGCTCCTCGATGGCGCGGCGCACGGTGATGCGTCCCACGCCGTAAGACTTCGCGAGCTCCATCTCGGAAGGAATGCGCGAGCTGGCCGCATACACGCCGCGCGCGATCTCGCCCTTCAGGTCGTCCATGACCTGCTGGTACAGCGGTACGGCGGATACGCCAGCGCGGTCGGTTTTATCGTCGGTTGCCATCGTTACGCTCCATCCCGCGCATGCTCGGATTCAAACTCTTCAATCGCCGCCATAAACTGCTCGCCAAAGGCGTCGGCCTTTTTCTCGCCAATGCCGTTGACCTGGATAAGCTCGTCGCGCGTCTGCGGGCGCAGGCGGCACAGGCCGCGCAGGGCCTTGTCGGAAAAGACCATGTACGGCGCCATCTCGAGCTCGGCCGCGATCTCCTTGCGCAGGGCGCGCAGGCGCTCGAACAGCTCGGCATCGTCGCCCACGCGCGGACGCTGATCCAGCTCGGCCTCCTCGCGCAGCAGGTCCACTGCGCGGCGGGCGCGGGCCGAGGCCTTGCGCTTGGACGCGCGGCGCTTAACAGTAAAGGCAAACGCCTCGTCCTCGACCTCGCCGGCACGCGGACCCAGGCCCACGACCGGATACTGCCCCTGTGAGGTGGCCAAATAACCGCGGCCGCACAGCTGGCCGATGATGTCCTTGATGCGGCCGACCGATTCGCTCGACAGCTCACCGTAGCCGCGGTCCTCGTCCAGATGCATCTGGCGAATGCGCTCGGTGTTGCCGCCGTGAAGCACATCGGCGATGAGCGACTTGCCAAAGCGCATGGGGCGCGTGGCCACATAGCGCACGGCGGCGCGAGCCATACCGGTGACGTCCTCGACCTCGAACTGCGCGAGGCAGTTGCTGCAGTTGCCACAGCCCTCGGCGTCGTCTGTGGCGGTGGCGCCCGCACCAGCCGCAGCAGCATGCTCGGCCGCGGCCTCGTCGCCAAAGTAGCGCAGCATATATTCGCGCAGGCAGCCGGTAGTATTGCAGTAGCCCTCCATCTGGCTGAGCAGACGATATCGATTCTGGAGCGCCCACGCGCGTTGCTCGTCATCGAGCGCCTCGTCGGCAGCGTCGCCGCGGTCGATCAAAAAACGACGCATGCGAAAATCGTTGCCGTTCCACAGCAAATGGCAGCTGGCCGGGTCGCCGTCGCGGCCGGCGCGACCCGCCTCCTGGTAGTAGGCCTCGATGCTCTCGGGCACGTTGTTATGGATGACGTAACGCACGTTGGGCTTGTCGATACCCATGCCAAAGGCGTTGGTGGCGACCATCACCTGAATATCGTCGTCGATAAAGGCGCGCTGGCTTTGGCGGCGGGCGTCATTACCCATGCCGGCATGGTAGCGGCCAACGCGAATGCCGCTGGGGCCCAGAGCCTCGGTAAGCTCTCCTGCCAGCGCATCGACGGTCTTGCGGGTCGAGCAATACACGATGCCGCTCTCGCCCGAATGCGCGATCACGTAGTCGCGCACCCAGGCGGTCTTGGCCTTGTCGCCCATCTCCTCGCAACCAAAGTAGAGGTTCTTGCGATCAAAGCCCGTCACCACGGTCGCTGGGTTTTGCAGGCCGAGCATCTGCTGGATATCGGCGCGCACGCGCTCGGTCGCCGTAGCGGTAAAGGCCGCCACGATGGGGCGCTGCGGCAGGGAATCGATGAACTCGCGAATCTGCAGGTAGGCGGGGCGGAAATCCTGACCCCATTGGCTCACGCAGTGGGCCTCGTCAATGGCCACAAGCGGAACGCCAATGCCGCCTTCGGCCGCAGCTTCCTGCGCAAAGGCCAGAAAGCGCGGCTCGAGCAGGCGCTCGGGCGCCACATACATAAGTTGGTAGCGGCCTTCGCGCGCCCGCTTGAGCACGGTATTTTGCTGAGCCGGCGTAAGGCTGGAGTTGAGATAACTGGGTCGCGCACCCGCCGCGAGCAGTGCGCGGGTCTGATCCTCCATAAGCGACAGCAGCGGACTCACCACAAAGGTGATGCCGGGCAGCATGAGCGCAGGCACCTGGTAGCAAATGGACTTGCCGGCACCTGTGGGCATAACGCCGAGTGCATCGCGGCCGGCAAGGATCGCATCGACCATGCGGTCCTGCCCCGGGCGAAACGAGGTGTAGCCAAAATAGGCGCTGAGCGTGTCGAGCGCCATCTGCTGCATACTATCGGTCATGGTTTCCTAACGTCCAAGTCATCTGCCGCCGATTATACGCCGCCACGCGGACCGGTGCCCCACGGTTGCCGGCCACGGGCGATGCAATCCGAAGGGAACGAGCGTGGATTTTCGGACACTTTCCGGATGAGCGTGGAAACGTCGCTGGTTGCGCATAAGTCAGCGAAAGCGCCCCTAAGCGAGCAAGGTGACGTGAAAGAGGAGGGAAGCGTACTTTGGTACGCGACCGACGATTGAACGTCAGATTGCCGCTTAGGGGCGCTTGTAGCGTCGACCGTTCCGTCGTTCGTTAGAACGGCGGAACCAAAGGTGCAGCGTCGAGCCGTTGCGCGGTTTGGAAAACCGCGCAACTAGAGCTACATCACCATAACGTAGCGCGATCCCACGTAGTACTGCTTACCCATCAGGACCGGCTCGCCATTGGGACCGATAAAGCCGGCGCGCAGGTTGAGCAGCGGATCGTGCGGAGCGATGCCCAGCTCGGCCGCCTGCTCAGCGCTGGCGCGAACGGCCTCGACCGTACGGTAGCCAGCCGAGACAATCGGGGTTCCGCCAACACGCCCGACCTCGGCAAAAATCGACTTGTCCTCAAGGTCGGCTGTCAACAGTTCACGGTAGGCGTCAAACGGCACAAAGACGTTCTCCTCAAAGATGGGCTCGCCGTCGGCCGTGCGCACGCGCTTGATATGCAGCAGCAGCGCGCCCTTCTGCAGGCCAAAGAACTCCATCTCGTTTTGGCGCGCCGGAACAATCTGGCGATCGACCACATGTGCACCGGCCTTCATGCCATTGTCGGCACACAGCGCGGTAAACGTCTGCAGCGTCGAGGCGTGGAACTGGCGGTTGATGTGCGGCGTGGAAACAAAGGTGCCACGGCCCTGCTGCTTAACCAGGTAGCCATCGGAGCACAGCTCCTCGACGGCGCGGCGCACCGTAATGCGGCTCACCTCGTACTGCTCGGCTAGCTCGAGCTCGGACGGAATACGCTCCTTGGGTGCATAAACACCTTTCTCGATCGCATCCTTGATTTCGTCGTAAATCTGCTGGTAAAGCGGTGCATTTTTGGTCGCGGGCATATCTGATCACTCCTATCAAAATATCGAAATTACTAATACGTATATAACGTCTAGCTCTATGTTACATCATAACGATAAAACGATACACCCTGCCTACCAAAAAGCGACAGGTCTATTTTGGTAGGTTTTATCTGGTCAAACGAGAGCCCCTCGAAAGCAACGGGGCTTTCGGGGGGCTCATTCGGATGGGCTGCGCTTGACCGGCAAAAAGCCAAAACCCTACTTGCCGTCGTCCTGCTGCAAGATGTCCTGCTCGCTGAGGCGCGCCTGCCTGCTGGCCATGCGCGCGGGCTTGTCGGGATCGGGTACGGCCGTGGGCATGGGCTCGTCGACATGACCGCCCCACCAGCCGCCCACGAAGTTGAGCGTGTGGAACACATTGATCACGGCGCCGGGATCAATATCGCACACCAGCTTGATAATGTCCTGGCTCTCGTAGGTCGAGACAACGGCGTGCAGCAGATACATCTTTTCGCGGCTGTATCCGCCAATGATCTCGGCGCAGCTAATGCCATGCTGAAAATGGTCAACATAGGCTGTCATGACCTCATCTGCCTTGCGTGTCGTGATCTGCAGCGTCACACGGTCGTAGCGTCGGTAGAAACTGTCGATGGTCTTGGTCGAAATAAACTGGAACACGATGGAATACGCCGCATTGTCCCAGCCAAACATAAAGCCAAAGATCGCCAGGATAGCGCAGTTAAAGCCAAAGATGACGCCCCAGATGGTCTTGCCTGTATGGTTGGAAACCCACAGCGCGATAAAGTCGGTGCCGCCGGTGGATGCGCCGGACTTAAGCGCGATGGCGGCGCCCAGGCCCGAGACCACGCCGCCAAAGATGATGAGCATGATCTTGTCGCCCAAAAACGGGGCGAAGTGAAAGATGTTGAGGAACAGCGACGAGAGCATGACCTGCATCATCGAGAAGATGACGAAGCGCTTGCTGATGCCGCTCCAGCAAAGGAGCGCCACGGGGATGTTGAGCGCGAGCATGCCGAGCGAGATGTCGATATGAACGCCGCCGAGCGAGGTGACGCGATCGAGCAGGACCGCGACGCCGGTGAGGCCGCTCGGAAGCAGGTCGGCGGGGCGAATGAACGCCTGAATCAGAAATGTCTGGAGAACGGCGGAGATGGTGACCGCCACGGCAGTAATGGCGCGGCGGACGATGGTGAGACGGCCGAGCACGAGCACGCGGTCCGTGAGCTGATCGATGGCGTTCGCCACGTAGGCTCCTTTCGAAGGCAGATGTAATTGTGGGGCATGCCGGCGATTGTAGCATGGAGCGCGAGAGGGCGCTTCAATTCACCCTCTCTCGACAACCAAAACGAGCCAGCAGCCCCCCAACCAAAGAGCCAAATTCTAAGTGAGTAGGCTTTTCGCGACCTGCCGAGCACACCCAAAGCTGCCACTTCCGTGACCTGCGGTTTTACTAAGGCAGATACGCTTTGTGCTCGGCCTGCGCCAAAAAGTCTACTCACTTAGCCTGAGTCGAAGCCAAACGGATCAAATCGAAGCCAAAATGAGCCAATCCACCGCAAGAGACGGTAGCGCGCAGAGATGTGGTGTAAGAGGCGGGGAATGCCCCGCCT
>NZ_QRZD01000028.1:0-28121 GCF_003464565.1 Collinsella sp. AF14-35 | reverse complement strand
CGGGGCATTCCCCGCCTCTTACACCACATCTCTGCGCGCTACCAGGTCTGCTCACAGGGTTCAGATTTTGCCGCATACTTCCGAATTGACGCTGGCATCGCACGGTCCAAAAGCACATTTCGACCAGGAGGATATCATGGACCTGACGCTATGCGGTCAATCCGCTTTTTACTATCACCGTATCCCGCCGCAGGTATTAGGGCTTTACCCCGCTATTAGCCTTGGCAATATGGATCGCAGATGTTGCGGCCTCGGAAGTCGTGCAGTTGTAAAAGACCTGCTTCACGCACCGCTTCACAGGCTTGTATTCACTCGAGCACAATCCGGGTCGCGAAGCCTGTTTAAATCGCACCTCCTGACCCAAGAGCCGCCTCCCGGGTCGTTTAGGCAAACTGAACATGGATTTGATGTCACGTCGCCCGAGTTTACGCTGCTCAGCCTTGCTACGCAGGTCTCACGCAACCAGTTACTCATGACTTGCTACGAGATGTGCGGCTCCTTTGCAGTGTTTACGCCCTGCGAGCGAACGCAACAACAACTCGATGAAGCCATTTCGCTTAAGCTCATTCCATCCAACTGCGGTTGGGAGCGTGTTGTCGACACCAAGGGCAATGACACCAATTTGTGGAAGCGCCCGCCGCTCCTCAGCGCGGCGGATATCGCCGCGTTCGCCAAGCAGGCTGCAGGCCTGCGCGGCGTTAAACAACTGCGCTGGGCGGCCGAGCACATGACGGGGCAGACCGCCTCGCCCTTCGAAGTACAGACCTCCATACTTGTCTCGCTCCCCCGCAACGAGGGCGGCATGGGTATCAACATCGCAAACAACGTGCGCATCCCACTCAGCGACGCCGCGCGCTCACTGTATGACAAAACCTGCTGCTACGCCGATATCCTCATCGAGAGCAACACCGACAGCATGGGCGTCATCTTGGAATGCCAAGGCCGCTCCGCCCACGATGGCGAAGCCGCAAGTCTCTCCGATGCCGAGCGCACCACCGCCCTCACAAGCATGGGCTATGACGTTATCCAGATAACCTATGAGCAAATCAAAGACACGAAGAGCTTTAACAACATCGCCGAACTCATCCATAAAAAGGCAGGGCTCCCCTACATCCCAAAGACCGATCAGGAACGCACCACCGAAGATGCCCTGCGGCGGGAGCTATTGGTCGATTGGGATGAGCTGTTCGCCGTCAAGCCGGCCAGCTAGCAGCTAGCGATCAGGGGGACTGCGGGAACGTCAGAAGCAGCAACGCGAGTCGCAAAGCCCACCTCGGTCAGCTCGATGACCTCGGTAAACGTTGCATCGAAAAACTCCTCAGTTAGCAGGCGGTATGGCGGATGATCGGGCTCGCCGGGGTTTTCGCGTACAATCTCGTGCATGACGCCGATAGTCTTGAGCACATATTCTTTATGGATGGGATACTGCCCAAAACGCGTCGCAGCGGTATAGAGGCGATCGGTCGCACGCGGAATGGAAACGATGCCCAGCGTCTTGCCAAACCAGTCAAAATCGCCCTGCTTTTTAATGCGGAATTCCTCGCACGGCTTGCCGCCGTGTGCTTCCAGATACTGGTTCACACGCGTGTTCCATACCGTGTCGGCCACCAGATGCGACCAGACGCCCAGCGTTAAATCGAGCAGCGACTGCGCCACATCTTCGGACGCAAGCGAGAACTCACAGGCGCCGGGACCGACAACCGGCTCGGCATCCCTGTAGCGCTGAGGATAGTGCACGCGGTTCAGTCGCTCGCGCTCCTCGACAATCGAGGTAGCCTCAGCAGGTTCGCCCGCGGGTGCGCCTTTAAGCAGCGGCGCCACATAGGTATCCCAGAACTCGTGCTCGCGCGGCTTAGGGATAGGCTCGGGCTTTGCAAAGTGCGTAATGCGATACGGAATGGGATCGGCGATGCCAGGGACCATATAGCCCACGAAGATATCCGGAACCACGCAGCCAAACAAAAAGGCATTGCGGTCGCGCACGCTATCGGCAAGCACGCTAGCACGTGCCAGCAAGCGCTCCGTTTGAGCGATATGAATGTTCCAACTTGGCATAGCCACCCCCATAAAACCTGGTTAACTATACCATCACGGCAGAGTCGCACAGGCGGCCATACATACCCTACGCAGCAACTATTCCGCAGCACCGCTTTCGGTTCCATACGACGGCACGGGCGCCTCGACCACATGGTGATATCGATCGATATAGATGGCACGGGCCTCCAGGCGGCGCACCAAATCTTGATGGTGCGTACTCATCAAAACCGTCTTACCGGCAGCAACGTAGGCCAGCAAAAAGTTGACTACGATGTCGCACGAGTCCTCATCGAGCCCGTTGGTGGGCTCATCGAGCACTAGGATATCGGGGTTCATCGACACCACCGCAGCCAGCGCAACGCGCTTCTTTTGCCCGCCCGAAAGCTGATAGGGCGAGGCATCGACCAGATCGGCAACCTGGAACAGCTCCATGGCATCGCGGACGCGGCGCTCGAGCTCGTCTGTCGGCAGCCCCATCTGCGCGGGGCCAAAAGCAACTTCCTCGCCCACCGTAGCGCAGAACAGCTGGGCGTCGGCATTCTGGAACACAAAGCCCACGCGCTGATGAAAACGCTGAGCGGCTGCGGAATCCTTGAGATATGCCGCATCGATCACGTGCCCGTCAAACAGGTACGCACCCGCGTCCGCTAGTTCAAGACCGTTGATAAGGCGCATAATCGTCGTCTTACCGCAGCCGTTGGGACCGAGCAGGGCAACGAGTTCACCACGATCGACCTGCAGCGACACACCATCGACAACCGTATGGCCCGCATAGGAGAACACCACGTCGCGAAACTCGATGAGCGGCACGCTCTTGGCGCCAGTAGCACCGCTCGCGCCCATCACGCCATTCGTATCGTTTGCCAAAACGTCGCCCTTCCCTATCCACATCGACGGCTCGGCCGCCCGCGCTACAGCACGGCGCACAACACTGCCAGCAGCGCCACGCCGGCCGCATAGACCGCATCGCGCCAGCCAAAGCCGCTCCGCGCGGGAGTCGGATACGCACCGGCAAAGCCACGACAAAGCATGGCCTCGTCCATCGCGCGGCTGCATTCCATCGCCTTGATAAACGTCATGCCCATGATACCCGCGATCGAATCGGTACGCGAAAATCCCTCAGGCGCACGGCCAACGCTGCGTAGCATGACCGATTCGCACAGATTGTGCGCCGTGCGACCCAGCACCTCGATGTGCTTGAGCGCCATATCAAACGTAAAGATAACTTCGTCGGGTAGATGCAACATCTTGAGCGCCGCCGACATGCGGCTCCACGTGAGGGTCCACGAAACGCCCAGCACCAGCGACACATTAATGAAGGTCTTGAGTGCAATCTTGAGCATAGCGCCCGTGGCGGAAGCACCCAGCAGCAGGGCAGGCAGCGCCAAAACCACGGCAAACCCCGCGGCAGCCAACGCCGGCACAAAGGTAGCGCGCAGCCCGCGTACAGGGCGCACCGCGACCAGCACCAACGCGATCGCCGCCATTAGCATCAGGTATAGCGGGCTCTGCGTCAGGCACACGCACAGAACGCAGACGAACATCCCCACCAGGCGCACCGGAGCCGAAACGCAAGAAAGGGCGCGGTCGACCATCGACCCGCCCTCGTGCGCGCCTCCACCCAGGCGAACCCGCTCAAGCAGGCTCGCCAGATGCAGGACGTTCTTTTGCATCACACGATGTCGAGCCCCCGCGGGCTCGTAACGCTGCTCGACCGCAAGCCAGCTAGGCAGCTCGGCTATTGCCATGAGCACCGCTTTCCTTAACCGTCAGCGAGATCAGACGGAATGCGATGGTGAGCACTGCCACGCCAATCACGCCCGAAAGAATATACATGGCAGCCTGACCGGCAAAGCCAAGGCCCTGCTCCTCGGAATAGGCCTGCAGGTAATCACCCGTAGGTAGAGCGTCGGCAAAGGTCGGGGTATCGAGGCCGACCGAAGCCTGCAGGCTGTCGTCGCCAGCCTCCTGAACGGCGGTCGCGGCGCCCTCGGCGTCCCACTCACCCCAGGCGTCACCGGTGGCGAGCAAGCCGAGCGGCGTAGCCACGACAAGCACGGCGACCAGAATGAGCGTGGGAATCAGGGAAGTCTTCTTGGCGGTACCATCGGCGGCAAGCTGGCCATCGGCGGCTTCGGGGCCGACGATAATGCTCGGCGCCGTCTTCTTAATGAAGCCGTAGATGGCGGCCGTCGCCACGCCCTCGATCACGCCGGCAACCAGCATATGCGGGATCAACATGGCCGGAATAGCCACGGACAGCGGGAAGGGGCAGTACAGAGGGGCGCCCGAAGCGTTGGTGAAGAGCATCGGCTGAATACCAAACTCGATTGCCGCGCACAGGGCCGCCAGGCACAGGCCGACCCAACCGCTCACGATGGCAGAAACCGAGGTGCCCCAGCTCTTGTCGTGCAGACGGCTGTTGAGCGCACGGAACACGATAGCAGCGACAAACGGCAGCACAAAGGCCATGTTAAAGCAGTTGGCGCCAAACGACAGAACGCCGCCGTCGCCAAACAGCAGCGCCTGCAGCGCCAGCGCGACCGAGACAGCGATAGCCGCGGCCTCGGGGCCCAGCAGCAGCGCGATGAGTGCGCCGCCGACGGCGTGACCAGTGGTGCCGCCGGGCAGCGGCACGTTGAACATCATGAGCAAAAAGGAGAACGCAGCGCAAATACCCAGAAAGGCCATATGCTCGCGATCGAGCGTGGCGCGCACTTTCTTGATGCAGTGAACCCATACGGGCACCATCGCCACCGCCATAACGGCATCGGTCTGCGGGGACAGGTAGTTATCTGGAATGTGCATATACGCCTCCCGGTTGCCGGCACATGGGATTGCAGCGCCGTTTGAATCACCTTGCCAGTGTTACGTATTGCCAGGTTCGTAACACGCCGCCGGCTATCATAGCAAACGGCGCACTGCCAACAAAGCAGTGCGCCGTTTTGCAATACATTCGTCACAGACGCAAGCGATCCTAGCCGCGGACCTCGCCGTTTACGCCCTTGCACACCTTGGTGACGATCTTCTGGTGCGCCTTCTCGACCTCTTCGCTGGTGAGCGTGTGGTCATCAGAGCGATACGTAAGTGCGAAGGCCATGGACTTCTTGCCCGCTCCGATGCGGACCGGATCGCGGTAGACATCGAACAGGCGCACGCCCTCGAGCAGCTTGCCGCCGGCACTCGTAATACGACGCTCAAGATCCTCGCAGGTCACAGTGTTGTCGACCACGATAGCAAGGTCGTGCTCAACGGCCGGGTACTGCGAGAACTCACGGTAGTTCTCCTGATTGCGGGCGCCCTTGATCAGCTTGTCCAGATCGAGCTCAAAGGCAACGACAACCTCGTCAATGCCCATAGCCTCGCGCGCCTCGGGGTGAATCTCGCCGACCCAGCCCAGCACGGTGCCGCCGGACAGAACCTCAGCCGCACGGCCCGGCTGCAAAAAGGCATAGCCCTCGCCCTCGACGGGACGGAAGCGAACCTTCTCGATGCGCAGCTGGGCGAGCAGCTCCTCGACAATGCCCTTGCCAAAGAAGAAACGCAGCTTGCGGTACTTCATGTTCCAGGACTGCTCGCTCCACTGGCCCGAGAGCACACCCGCCACGGACTTGGTCTCCTTGGGCAGGCTGGCGTTCTCGCGACCGTGGAACAGGCTGCCGACCTCGTACAGGTGCACGTTGGGCGTACCGTGCGCCTCGTTGTAGGCCACGGACTGCAGCAGGCCCGGCAGCAGCGAACGACGCATCTCGGTCTGCTCGGCCACCAGCGGGTTCATGAGCACCACGGGGCAGCCGCGGCCTTCGGTGGACATGCCAATCTTCTCCAGGTCGCCCGGGGCGGCAAAGCCAAAGGTCGTGGTCTCGTTGAGGCCGCAGGCGCGCAGGATCTCGCCGACCTTGCGGGTGAGCTTCTGCTCGCGGGTCAGGCCGCCGATGTGGTTCTTGGCAGCCGGGATGGTCGCCGTCACACGGCCCATGCCCCATAGGCGCAGGACCTCCTCGATCAGGTCAATCTCGCGCGGCAGGTCGGGACGGAAGCTCGGCGGGGTAACCATAAAGTCCTCGCCGTCGCGCTCGACGGTGCAGCCCAGACGGGTAAGCGAACGCTCGATAAAGTCGGGCTCGATGTCGGCACCGCAGATGGCATGCACGCGGGCCAGGCGCAGCTTGATGCTGTCGATGGTCTTGGGCGCGGGGAAAACATCGACATAGCCGGGAGCAACCTCGCCGCCGGCGATCTCCTCGATGAGCGCGCAGGTAACGTTGGCGACATCCACGCAGCCAGTCTCGTCAACCTGGCGCTCAAAGCGAATGGAGGCGTCGGAGATCAGCGACAGATCGCGGCTGGTGTGCGAGGTGCGACCGGCGTTGAAGCAAGCGCTCTCGACCATCACGTCGACGGTGTCGTCCTCGATCTCGGAATCCATGCCGCCCATAACGCCGGCCAACGCCACGGGGCGCTCGCCGTCGGTGATAAGGCCCATGCCGGCGTCGAGCACGCGCTCTTCGCCATCGAGCGTCGTGAATTTCTCATCCTGCTGGGCGGCGCGAACCACCACGCGACGGTGGCCATCGCGCTCGGCAAAGGTGTCCAGGTCAAAGGCGTGCAGCGGCTGACCGGTGAGCATCATCACGTAGTTGGTGATGTCGACGATGTTGTTGTGCGGACGCACGCCCAGGGCGTTAAGGCGCTTGACCATCCAGTCGGGCGACGGGCCGACCTTCACGTTGCGCACGATGCGGGCGACATAGCGGTCGCACAGGCCCTCGTCGGCAATCTCGACGGAAAGCTCGTCGTCGGTCGCGCGGCCAGTCTCCGCCTTGATGACGGGCAGCTCAACGTGGAAATCGCGATCGAAAATGGCGCCGGTCTCGCGGGCCATGCCGATCATGGACAGGCAGTCGGGGCGGTTGGGCGTGATCTCGCAGTCGAGCACAGTATCACTCGAGCCCACATACTCGGCAAACGGCATGCCGCAGGGCGTATCCTCGGGCAGGATCATAATGCCAGAGTGGTCGCCGCCCAGGCCGAGCTCGCGTGCGGAGCAGTTCATGCCCATGGACACGACGCCGCGAAGCTTGCTCTTCTTGATCTTGACGTCGCCGGGCAGAACTGCGCCGATCATGGCCGTGACGATGTGGTCGCCGGCCTCGAAGTTCTGCGCGCCGCAGACGATCTGCAGCGGAGCGGGATTGCCGTCAGCGTCGAGGTTCTTGTCACCCACGTCGACCGAGCACACATACATATGGTCGCTATCGGGGTGCGGGGTCTTGGTGAGCACCTTGGAGGTCACCACGTGGTCGAAGGATTCTCCCACGGTGTCAATCGCCTCGACCTCGGTGCCGGTACGGATATATTCGTCCGAAAGAGTCTTGGGATCCTCCGGAATATCGATCATGGTCTTGAGCCAGTCGTAAGAAACGCGCATCTAACTGGTCTCCTTTCATAAATGCGGCTTTGAGCCGGAAAACTGCAACGGAGACGGGTTTTCCAAGTGCCGCAGATTGCCTTGAAAGAGGAGGGCCGCGTACTTAGGTACGCAACCGACGATTGAAAGGCAAGGTGCGGTGCTTGGGAAAGCCGCCGGGACTAGAACTGATTTAAGAAGCGCATATCGCCCGTCATCAGGGTTCGCAGATCCGGCAGGTCGTAGCGCAGGGCCGCGACGCGCTCGGCGCCAATACCAAAGGCGAAGCCGGTGTACTTCTCGGGGTCGATGCCGCAGTTGATCAGGACGTTGGGGTCGACCATGCCGCAGCCTAGGATCTCGATCCAGCCGCTGTGCTTGCAGAAGTTGCAGCCCTTGCCGCCGCACACGTGGCAGCTCACGTCCACCTCGCAGCTAGGCTCGGTGAAGGGGAAGAAGTGCGGGCGGTAACGCGTCTTGCGATCCTCGCCAAACATGCACTTAACAAAGTAGTCGAGCGTGCCCTTAAGGTCGCCAAAGGTGATGCCCTCGTCAACGACCAGGCCCTCGATCTGGTTGAACTGCGGCAGGTGGCAGGCGTCGGCCGTGTCGGGACGATAGACGGTGCCCGGGCAGATCATGTAGATGGGCGGCTTCTGCGACTCCATAGTGTGGATCTGCACGCCCGAAGTCTGGGTGCGCAGCAGCACGTCGGACTCGCCGTGGGCGTGAGCCTCGGGGTGCGCGACGCTGCCGGGGTTGTTGTCGACCACGTAGAAGGTATCGCGGGCCGAGCGGCTCGGGTGATCCATGGGGGCGTTGAGCGCGGTGAAGTTGTAGTAGGAGGTGTCGACCATGGGGCCGGACTCGACGGTGTAGCCGATGCCGCAGAAGACGTCCTCGGCCTCCTCGATAATCTGCTTGATCAGGTGCTGGTGGCCGATCTGCGGACGGATGCCCGGCAGCGTGATGTCGACGGCGTCGTGCTCCAGTGCGCGCTTGAGGGCGGCGGCCTTCATCTCGGTGTTGCGCTCGTCGAGCATCCCCTCAATCAGCTGGCGCATCTCGTTGGCTCGCTTGCCCATCACGGGACGATCCTCGGGGGCGAGCTTGCCCATCATGCGCATCAGGCCGGTGATGCGGCCCTTGCGGCCGAGCAGCTCAACGCGCGCAGCCTCGAGCTTGGCTGCGTCGTCGGCGCCTGCGACGAGCTCCTTGGCCTCTTCCTCGAGTTTGACCAGATCATCAATCAGACTCATGTCTTCCCTTTCGTCTCTCGCGCATCCGCGCTCCGGGACGGCTGACGCCGCCCGATGCTGCGGATGCGCGGCCCGGTTCGGTAACAAAAAACCGTCCTCGGGCATGTGCATTGCCCAAGGACGGTTGAATTCCGCGGTACCACCTTGTTTGACCCAGCGGATGTCTGGCCCGCCGTGCCCACTCTGCACCCCTTATCGCGAGGCTCACGGCTTCCCTACTGGGGCTTCGCCGCCGCTAGCCGCGCGCCCGTTGAGGTCGCTGCTCGGGAGTGAACGCTTGGCCCTTGCCACCGCAGGAAGGCTTGCAGCCCATGACCTTCCCTCTCTTGCCGGCGACGCGGCGGGCAAAACCCTCTCCGTCAACGCATTGGGCTATAGGATAACACATTCTGCGAGCATATCGCCGCGTTCCGTTTTGTTCGCACTGGGTACAAGGCAGGTAGCTGTGCAAACTGGCCGTACGCCCACCCGTGGCGTCCGGTCTGCGAGATCAAGGATATAGGTATGGGAAAGAAACTCGATAAGAAGGCCAAGGCCGCCGTGGCAAAGGCTGCCAAGGGCGTCAAGGCTGCTAAAGTCGACAAGGCCGTCAAAAAGTTCCGCAAACTCGAGGGCAAGCTGTGGACTCGCGAGTACCTGCTCAAGATTGCCGAGTTCGATGGAGCGACGATTGCTCCTGCCAACGGCGCCGCGGCCCGCGCCGATGCTATGGGCACCCTTGCTGGCGAGCATCACAAGCTGCTGACCAGCAAAAAGTCTGTCGAACTTGTGCGCTCGCTGGCACGAGAGACCGTCGCGGGCGGACATGTAGACGACCCGCAGCTGCTCGACGAGATCCGCGTGCTCGGCCGCGACCAGCGTGAGGCAAGCGTCATTCCCACCGAGGAGGCTGAGGCCTGGACCAGGCTCATCTGCGAGGCCGACGCCGTGTGGCACAAGGCCAAGACGGCCAATGACTGGGCGAGCTTTGAGCCCTATGTAGATAGAATCGTCGCCCAACTTAAGCATCAGGCCGAGCTCATGGACCCCAAGCGCGACCCATACGATGTTTGGCTCGACCAGTACGAGCGTGGCCTTTCCGCCAAGAGCTTCGACGCGTTTTGCGACGAGGTCAAGGCCACGGTCGTACCGCTCGTGCATGCCATTGGCGAGCGCGGCCAGCAGCCCGCTGCCGACTTTTTGCACGCCCGCGTGCCTGAGGCCGCCCAGCGCGCCATGAGCTTTGACCTTATGAAGCTCGTCGGCCTGGACCTGGACGACACCACGCTCGCCTTTACCGAGCATCCGTTTAGCGAGGGCTTCTCGGTGGGCGACGCACGCATCGCAACGCACATCTACGAGGACGACTGCATCTCCAACGTCTACAGCATCATCCACGAGGCAGGACACGCCGCCTACGAGCTAGGCGTCAATCCCGCCTATGCGCGCACGTGCCTGGAGGGCGGCACCTCCATGGGCATCCACGAGAGCCAGAGCCGCTTCTTTGAGAACACCGTGGGCCGCAGCCGCGCCTTTATGGGACCGCTGCTGCAGGTGCTGCGCCGTCACGCGCCCGAGGCCTACGGCGACGTGGACGAGGACACGCTCTACCGCGCCGTGAACATTGCGCAGCCGTCGCTGATCCGCACCGAGGCCGACGAGCTCACCTATCCGCTGCATATTATGGTGCGCTACGAGATTGAACGCATGCTGTTTGCCGGCGAGGCCACGGCCAAGGACATCCCCGCGCTTTGGAACCGCTTTATGAACGAGTACCTGGGCATTCCCGTTCCCGACGACACGCACGGCTGCCTGCAGGATACGCACTGGAGCGGCGGCTCGTTTGGCTACTTCCCCACCTATGCGCTGGGTAGCGCCTACGACGCCATGTTTGTGCCGGCCATGTGCCGCGACGGTGTCGACCTTAACGGCGCCTGTGCGAGCGGCGACCTGGCGCCCGTCCGCGCCTGGCTGGGTGAGCGCATTTGGCAGTGGGGCCGCGCCAAGGACGCGCCGGAGCTCATCAAGGGCGCCTGCGGCATGGCGTTCGATGCCCGCTACTACTGCAGCTACCTGCAGGACAAGTTCACCACGCTCTACCAGCTGTAAGGCCTTGAAGGCCGGCAGTTGGGGACAGTCCTTGCCCATCCGGCCAGCAAACCGGCCAATCGGTAAAGACTGTCCCCAATGAGTAGCTCGTTGACGCTAATGTCTTGGCAACGTCAGAGAAAACGACCCCAAGCGAGCAAGATAACGTGAAATGAAAGGGCGCTGACCTTCTGGTCGCGCCCTTGAAATTGAACGCCAGATTGCCGCTTAGGGGCGTTTGCAGCGTCGAGCAGCTACGCGGTTTGGTAAAACCGCGTAGCTATAAAGCCTCGAGCGCGTTGGCGATGCGCTTCATGGCAGCATCGGCGGATGCTTGGTCGGGCGCTTCGGCCAAAACGCGAATCACCGACTCGGTTCCACTTTTGCGCACGAGCACGCGGCCCTCGCCTGCCAGCGCAGTCTCGGCCTCGGCGATGGCGTTCTGCACGCCCATGTTCTCGAGCGCGGCGTCCTTATCCGCTACGCGCACGGCAACCTGCGCCTGCGGCAGCAGCTTGCACGGAGCCGTGAGCTGCGAGAGCGTCTCGCGCTCGGCACGAATCACTTCCATCACGCGCAGCGAGGTCATAATGCCGTCGCCCGTGCGCTCGATATCGCCAAAGATCGTATGGCCCGTCTGCTCGCCGCCCAGGCTGTAGCCGCCCTCGCGCATCTTGGCATACACGTGACGGTCGCCCACGCCGCTGGTCACGGCGCTCAGTCCGGCAAGCTCCAGCGACTTGACCAGACCAAAGTTGCTGGCGATCGTCGGCACCACGGTACCGCCCGAAAGGCGACCGTGCTTGTTCAGATACACGCCGCACACGTACAGGATCTGGTCGCCGTCTACCACGCGACCGCGCTCATCCACGGCCAGGCAGCGGTCGGCATCGCCGTCATAGGCAAAACCCACGTCCAGGCCTTGCTCCACCACGTGGCGCTGCAGGCGCTCCATATGCGTGGAGCCGCAGTCGACGTTGATGTTAAAGCCATCGGGCGCGGCGTTGATCACGCGCACGTCGGCGCCCAGCGCGTCGAACACCGGCTTGGCCACCGAGGACGCCGAGCCGTTGGCGCAGTCGAGACCGATCTTGACGCCCTGTAGCGAAAAATTCGAACTCGCAATGAGCGAGGCGATATAGCGGTTGCGCCCCTGCATGTAGTCCACCGTGGCGCCGATGTGGTTGCCCGTGGCCAGCGGCACCTCGCTCTTGCCATCGATGTAGTCCTCGATGAGCTCCAGTACGTCCTCGTCCATCTTAAAACCGTCGCTGTTGACGAGCTTAATGCCGTTATCGCAAAACGGGTTGTGGCTCGCGCTGATCATGATGCCGCAATCGAAGCAGCCTTCCACGGTCTGATGCGCTACGCCCGGCGTGGGGATCACGTGCAGCATATAGGCGTCCGCACCGCTCGCGACCAGGCCACTCACCAGCGCCGCCTCGAACATATAACTCGAGCGACGTGTGTCCTTGCCCACGATCACGCGCGCCTTTCGCTCGCGGTTGGCGCCGTAATACCAGCCCACAAAACGGCCAATCTTATAAGCGTGCTCTACCGTCAGCCCAACGTTGGCCTCACCGCGAAAGCCGTCGGTGCCAAAGTACTTCATGCGCTCTCCTTACAAAATAGGGGCGGACAGATTGCCTGTCCGCCCCAAAATGGTACTCGATTATCTGCGCTACCAGAAAAACCCTACGCCGACGCGCTGTCGCGAGCCGCCTGGCATGTAGGAGTCTGACGCAGCGTAAGCGGCTTGTCCCCCGCCTCGGCCGACGTGGTCAGCGTATACGTGATCGTCGTCGTCTCGCCAGCATGCAGGTCAACGGTGCCCGAATAGAAGGGGATTCCATGCCACGTAGCGGCACCAAGACCAAACTGAGTGCCCTCGACGGTCAAATCAGTAATGTTGCCGCCCGTCGGGGCAAACAACGAGACATTCAGACGCTCGTCGTCGCGCGCGGCATCGGGCGCGCTCGCCGCGACGTAGTCGGGCAGCTTGCCTGCCTCCTCCTGCGTCATGATGTTCGTCAGGGTAACGGTGATGCGATACGAGCATGTGCCGTCACCGTTCTTGATGCCCTGGCCAATCTGCGTATCGGCATTCAGGTACCAGTCGAGCTTGGAGAAGCTCAGGTTGTTAAAGTAGACACCAGCAACGGGATCTTCACTCGGGTCATCCGGATCGGGCAGCGAGGCGTCGATGTTCATCTCCTTGATAGCGTTCTGCTCGTCATCGTTTTTCATCCACGCGATCAGGCGGCCCTCTTCGGCACCGCGCTCAACGGCGCTGACAAGCTTCGTAACATCGACATCGCCGATACCGCCAAGGATCTTGTCGAAGGCAGCGCTGGCGACGGATGCAAAGATGCCGTCAGACTCCTCGACCGGATAGTTCCAGTACACATCGTGCATGAGGACCTTTGCGGCGTTGGTGCCGTCGACAACCGTTCCGTCGGGCAGCGAGACATTACCGACGAGGCCCAGCAGATACTGCAGGAACACCGGGTCGATACCCACGACGCCGTCAACGTCCTGCCCATACTGGGACTTCCACAGCGCGGCGACACGCTGCGAGTTGCGGGGCCAATCGGGCGAATACGCGTTACCAGAGTTGTACAGGTTACTGTGGTCGCCAAACAGTGCCTCGTCCTCTTCGTCGACGCTCTCAACCGCCTCCTCTTTGCCAAGCGCAATACATGGAACAAACTCGCCAATCGACATCTGGCCGTCGGTGACCGAAATCAGGCCCTGCGAACCGCCAAAGCCGCCGCAGGCACGAATCTCGACGTTGTTCATGGCGTACACAAGGTAGTTGCGCGTCTGGCCGTTGGCGCCGAGCATCTGCGGAAGGACGGGGGCGACCTTCTCCGCCGCGTCAACCGCGCCGTTGAGGGTGGCAAAGCCGTCCTTGGCCTTATCGACCAGCTCGGTCACCTGGGAAATATGAGTATCGCCAATGCCCTGGATCTTCTCGTTGGCGCTCTTGAACACCTTCGAGCTGCTGGAAAGCGAATCGGCGACCGCCTGCAGCGCGGACACGTTAATCATGCCGTCCTGAAACAGCTTGCCGGGCGTGGCCTGCGAAAGGTTATCGGCCATGGGAACCAGCGCATTGCTCGAGACATCGGACAGGGCGTCGATCATGGTGCGGGCCGCATTGATGTCGCTGCCATACACCGGGATAAACGAAGCCGCCGTCCACAGCGGGCTCGAGGTCTCCGCCTTCATGCTGTCGCAAAGCTCATCAATCTTCTTCGCGTCGTCAGGCAGCGTCGAAAAATCGCCCGACGTGACCTTGTCCTTAAGGCCACCGACGATCTCGACAGCCTCCTTCGCTTCGCTCTTTACGGTCTTTGCCGAGTTAAGCAGTATAAAGCCGCTTGCGCCAAGCGCAACGAGAAGCACCGCGACTACAGCGGCAATAATGGCGCCGGTGTGACGCTTTTTGCGTTCGCCCTTGCGATGGCGATGACGGACCAGACCGTCAGAGGTCGAACTCGACGAAGCGTCGCTACCGTAGTTCAAGCCAAAATCGTAATAATCTTCCTTGGAACCCGAGCCCGCAAACTCGGCACCGCTATCATCCAGGCGGGCGAACGTGCCAGTCTCGGAGGCACCGGTGTAAATCGTGCCAAGGTTACCCGTAAGCCCCGCGCCACCGGCAGAGGGAGTATTGTTGGCGGCCTTGCCGGCATTAACGTTGCCGGCGGCATTTGCGGCGTTGGCAGCACCTGCGTTGTTCGCAGGTACCGAAGGAGCCCCGCTCGGCTGCGACGCGGAGGTTGCACCGCCCGCAAAGACATTCCCTCTTGCACGGCCGGTCTTTTTTGCCTTTTGAGACTGCTCGTACAGAGCGGTAAACATCGCCGTCTCGCCCGGGGACACGCGCTTACCGGAACCGCCCTGTCCAGCGCCGCCCGGCGTGCCGGCCTTACCAGCCCCGTTCGGACGCGGCGGAACTGCAGGACGGCCGCTATCGCTGCCCTTAAAGTGATTACCAGCCATAAAGAAATCCTCGCAATTGAGTCGCAATGAAAAAGTCCATAACGTTACTAGTTTATGGCATTTTGAGCATCGACAGCTAAACTCCAGACACGGACATCAATTGGCGAAAATGCGGCACAACACCTTTTCCGTCCTGGCGGCGGCGCCAGCTACACCGTCAAAAACACCATCGCGATAATCATGGCAAAGCCCGCCAGGTCGGTGGGCAAAAACACCGTTCCCAGCATAAGGGCGCTGGTGATGGTGGCCGAAACCGGCTCCATGGTTCCAAGGAGGCTCGCGCGCACCGAGCCAATCTCCTTAACGCCCTGCATGTAGAACATATAGGCGAAGAACGACCCCACCACAATAAATATCGCGAGCGCGCCGACACCCGAGGGGCCGAGCGCCGGCATATGCGCCCACGGCTGGGTAAAGATACTCATCACGATTCCCGCCGAAAGCATGGCCGAGCCCGTGACGACCGAGCTGCCGTATTTGTTGAGGATTCCGGCAGGGATGATTGCTATGCAGGCACCGCCCACTGCGCACAAAAGGCCCGCGAGCAGGCCCATTGGCGAGATACTGAGCGTACTAGGGTCGCCGCCCGTGGCAATTAAAAACGTTCCGCCCAAAGCGAGCAAAATGCCAAGCGCCTCGCGCGTGCGCGGCAGTCGATGCGCGGTGACGCAGACATACCCCATGACTACCACCAGCTGCAGACACTGAAAGACGGTCGCGGTGCCCGCGTTGGTCAGACGCACGGCTGACAGATAGCAAAGCTGGTTGAACAGCAGGCCAAAGATTGTAAATAGGATGAGCTGCTTGCGATCGGCAGGGGTGGTCCACAGCCTGACCAGGCGGTCGCGATCTTTTCTGAGCACGACGAACATAAAGAGCAGGCCAGCGATAACTTGGCGCACGCTCATCAGCCAAAATGTCTCGATATGGCACACGTCAAAGAGGTAGCTGGCACTGGTGCCAGAAAAACCCCAAAACGTGCCGCCGGCAAACGCGGCGAGCGTGCCCAGGGCCATCTTGCGCGTCTGGGCATCGTTGAGGCGGTCGCGCCATGCGCGGCGGGTGCTGCGGCTCAGCTCGTCAGTTCCCTCGGGCACGACAAAATCGGCCGCCGCCGTCATCGGCACCGAAGCCTTTTTACGTGCACGCTGCGCTGTGCGCTCCTGTTCCATTCCACTCCCCCGAAATCAATTGGCAACAAAGCGCTCAAACAGTAGCACGAATATTGATATGGAAATGCGGGCGATTCGGAACATCTACGAGCATCCAAATTGCAAGGACGAAAGGCGCGGATAAGCTATGCCGAGCGGTTGGAATCGTCTGGGGCGCCGAGGTCGGCCTCCGCGCTTCCCTGGGCATCCTCACCGTCGCCCTGCTCCTTGGCGCTGTCCTGGCTCTCCTGCTCGCGGCGGCGCTTTTCGCGAATCTGCTCCACAGCCGCGCGCAGGGCAGCCTCGTCTTCAGCACGCGCCACCTCTTGCGTTGTCTTGACCATATGGCGAATCTCGAGCACCAGCAGCACGATCAGCGGCACCACGATGAGCGGAAAGAACAGCAGCGGATTGGTGAGCAGCGAGACCACCACGCCCAGTCCCGCCGAGACAAAGACCACGCGGCCCACCACGTCGGCGGCGGGCACGGGCGCGGCATCCTCGACCAGATTGGCATCGCCCTTGGTGCGGTAGATCGGGGCGCCGTCGGCGGCGGCCTCCACGGCAACGATGCGGTGCGTGTTGAGCGAACCCTCCAGCGCGTCATCGGACGAATGGAAGGTGATGATGTCGCCCACCTGGTAGGCCTGGCCGTTGTCGGTATCGACAACGATAAACGAGTGTACGGGAATCGCCGGCTCCATCGAACCGGTCAGCGTGCGCATAAAGCCATAGCCCATGATGGTGGGGATCTCGCCGGCGGGCGTGAACACCGTGCGCAGCAACACCACAAAGGCGACCAGGATCACCACGGTCGCCAGCACGTTGATCACGCGGAGCACGTGCTTCATCACTTGTCGTCGTCCTTTGCGGAAGTCTCGGGGTCGGCAGCGACCTCGCCCTCGGTGGCATCCGCCGCAGAAGCGCCATCCTCGTCAGGCGCGGCGACCACGCCCTCGCCAGCCTCGCCGCGCAAGCGGGCCAGCAGATAGCGCGACAGGCTGTTGCCCTCGGCACGGCGCTCGGCACGCTCACGGTTGCGCTCGGCCCGCTCCAGCTCTTGCGCCAGCGCGTCCAGGCGCTGCTGCATCTCCGCGCGAGCAGCTTCGACCTCGCGCTCGCAAGCGGCACGGACGGCGGCGACTTCCTGCTCGATGCGCTCCCCTGCCGCAAGCTCGGCTGCGGCGATACGCTCGTCGGCGTCGGCACGGGCCTCCTCAGCGGCACGCGTCGCGGCATCGCGCTCGGCAGCGACGGCGGCGACCTTCTCGCCGGCATCCACCGCGGCCTGCTCCACGGCAGAATCGGCGGCCGCGTGGGCGGCATCGATCGCGGCATCGGCAGCCTGCTGAGCGGCGGAAACCTTCTCCTCGGCCGCAGCAACGGTGTCGGCAAGCGCCTGCTCCGCTGCGGCTGCCGCGGCGTCGGCCGCCTCCTGCGCGGCGCGAGCATCGCGTTCGGCCGTCAGCTGCACTTCCTCGATCTGCAGCTTGGCGGCGTCCAACTTGGCATGCAGCTCGGCCATCTCCTTGGCAGAGGCCTCGCGCACGGCGGCGAGCTCGGCCGCAGCGGCGTCCTTGGTGGCCTGCAGCTCGGCAGCGTCGGCAGCCGTCTTGGCGGCCAGGGCCGCAGTAGCATCGCTCTTAACCTGCGCGACCTGCTCGGAAGCCGCCTGCTCGGCGGCAGCAACCTTGGCGTCCGCGTCTGCCCGGGCGGCAGCCACCTCGGCATCGGCCTCGGCGCGCATCTGCTCAAGCTGCGCCGCCGCGGTCTCACGCGCCTCGACAGCGTCGGCCTCGGCAGCCTTCTTGCCCGCCTCGACATCCTCCAGCGAACCTTGCAGCTCCTCAACATCAGCCTCGGCCATCTGCGCGCGCTGCGTCAACGCCAGCTCGCGCGTCTTGGCCTCGTCCAGCTCGTCGGCCAAGTCGTCGCGCTCGTCGGTCAGCGCATGCGCCTGAACCTTCCAGGACGTAAGCTGCCCCTGCAGCTCCTCAATCTGCTCGCAGGCCTCGGTCAGCGCCTGCTCCGCATCGAGCTGGGCCTGCGTGACCTCCTCCACAAACACGCGCCGGACCTCAACGTCGGGCAGGTCGGGGCTATCGACCTGCACCTCCTTGATCTTCTTGATGAACTTGGGCGCAACCGGCGCGTGTTGTACGCTCTCGAGCTCCTGCAGGTTGCGCTCGTCGTCGGTCAGGCTCTTAAAGACGGTGTAGTTGTTGATGAGGTTGGTGTACATCTGCACCATGTACTCGTCATCGAACGCCAGCGCCCGCTGCTGCACGTCGATGTTGTATCCCACCTTGTCGTAGCGCTCCATAAACTGCCACAGCTGGTAGCACTTGCGGTAGTTGGGGTCTTTCATGATGAGGTTGGTGCGCTGGATGGGGCTGCGAACCGCGCTACAGCCGTTCATGATCTGGCAAAACGACGCACCGCGCAGCGCCATGACCAGGCGGCGCACGCGGTCGATGCGCATAAAGACGTCCATGTTGTCGGCGTCGTTCTCGGCAAAGCTCTGACGGTTTTTGACCGTCATCTCGACGTTGTACTCGATCTCTTCGTACGCATCGTCGATCTTGCTGTGCATCTTAAAGCGGTTGCGGATCTCGTTGCCCGTCGACCAAAAGATGACGTCGGTGCGCTTGTCCACAAACGTCAGCAGGCGCTGAATCAGGTGGTAGATAAAGCGGTTCTCGTACAGGTCGTAGGTCTCAACGGTATTGACATTGAGGATGCGCGTGGGATGAACACCGCCGTCGTCGCTCGGCGCCAAAAACTGCGTGTTTTGGCTCAGATGGCGAACACTGTCGGCGCTGATCTTTTTGGCGAGCGAGACCGGCACCACCTCTTCTTCGGTGGTAATGAAGCGGCGTGGCTTTTCGATAATGGTATTGATGGCGTCGAGCGAGTCCTCGATCATGCTGATCCATTCCTCGTCCACCACCTTGACGAGCTCCTCGCGCTGCTGCTCGATCGTGGTGCCCGAGGCCTGCGCCATCTCAAACAGATAGCGGAAGTAGCGGCTGTCCTCCTGGATGGGCTCCATCTGCTCGGAGAAGCTGGTATAGAGGTCCTGAATGGTCTCGGACATGGGTTACTCCATAGATTGGATCGATCGGAAAGGGGCGAGGCGACATCACGCCGCCCCGCACTTACAGCATTAGTAGAAGTTCTGGATCCGCTGCAGGTACATGACGGAATCGGGCAGGCCGCCCTCGCCAAAGGTCTTCTCGATGTACTCGATCAGGCCCTTCATCTCGTCGCGCACAAAGCTCACGTTCATGGACTCAAACTTCTTGAGCACCTTGCGGGCGATGATGTAGTCCATACCGCCCAGCTCGGTGCCGCCGCACGCCACGTACACGGGGATAAAGTCGTACATCTGCTTGATGATACGGTTGCCAAAGGCCAGCTTAAAGCGGGTCTGCAGGTACTGGTCCAGCTTGTGCATCTTCTGGAGCAGCTCCTCGTCGATCACGTACTCGACCTTGGCCTTCTGGAACAGGTACTGCAGGTGGTCGGCCGTCACGTGCACGCGCTCGTGCGGCTCGCACTCAAACGCGTCGGCGCGCTCGTTGAGCTCGATGGGGATCGCACGGTCGTACACCTTGTCCGTGATGGTAAAGGTGGAGTCGTCGTTGTTGGCCGTGCCGATAAACCACAGGCTGTCGGGGATGGTGAGCTTGCCGTCGTGCAGGCCCTTGGGGTCGGCGGCCCACTGGGTAGGCACCAGGTCGAGCACCCACTCGTCGTGGCTGGGCATCTCGAGCACCGACAGGATCTCGGCAAAGTAGTACTCCACGCGGGCCAGGTTCATCTCGTCGAGCACGATCATGGACGGGTCCTGGCGCAGGCCCGCCTCGTACACGGCGCGGAGGAACTCGGTCTCGTTAAAGCGCTTGGAAAACTCGTTGAAGTAGCCCAGTACCTCGGTGCGGTCGCGGAAGCTCGGCTGCACCGAAACGATGGTCGCAGGGTTGTCCAAGTAGCGGCTAAAGCTGTAGGGCAGCGACGTCTTACCGGTACCCGAGATGCCCTCCAGGATCAGCAGCTTGGAGGCGGCCATGCCGGCCACAAAGCGGCGGATGATCTCGGGCGTGTAGTAGAGCTTCATCTGGCTGCACGCAAACGCGCGGAAGCTGTCGACAAAGTCCTCGAGCGAGATGGCATCGTCGTAGGCCGGCGACTCCCAGTCGCGGTACTTAAGGTCCACGAGGGACAGCTTGGGAAAGCGGTTGGCCTGGGCGATCTCTTTTTCCTCGGCTAGGGTCTTGGCCTCAACGGTGGCCTTGGCCATGGCGGCTGCGGCGTCCTTGACGCCCGCGCCATCGAGCGCGAGCGACGCGTTGCCCGACACCACGGCAGCCGTGGCGCCCTCGCCCGCAGGCGCGCCCGCAGCGGCGCCCACCACGTTGCCCACCGTCGGCAGGTGATCGTCGGCAAGAGCCGAGGCGCCCACGTACGGAATCTGCTTGGTACCGCCCATGGCGTTGACCTTGAGCGCCAGCAGCTTGTTCTTCTCGTCCATAAGATCGAGCACCTGCTTGTTCAGGCGGCCGATCTCGCGATAGAGCGCCTTGTTGGACGTGTCGTCGCGATGCAGGCGGCGGTTGATGCGGTAGCGGTGGACCAGGATGGCCACGATCAGCACGGGGACCGCGATGAGCATGGCAAACAGAATGACCGCGCCGATCTTGCCCACCAGGTCAAACGTGGTGAAGTAGGTCATAAAGATGTTGAAGTACTCAACCCAGCCAAACACCAGCAGGTTGAGGATAGAGCTCACGACGGCAACGACGTTATAGACGACCTTTGCCAGCAGCTCCCAGGCAAATCCCAGAAACTCACTCACCGTCGGTACCCTCCTGCTTGGTCGCGCTCATCGCCGCCTCGGCCTCGGCCTTCAGACGACGGGCTTCCTCGAGCTTGGCCTCGGCCTGGGCGAGCTGCTCGGCGGCGTTATCGGCGGCAACGGTGGCGGTGTCACCCTTGCCCTCGGCATCCACGATGGCAGCCGCGGCGGCCAAGCGGTCTTCCTCGGCCATGGCGCGCTTAAGGTTCATGCCCACCACGATAAGGTGATACACCTGGTAGATAAAGAACAGCAGCATGGGCAGGACAATCACAATGAGGAAGCCCATGGAGCTGGACAGAAAGTCCATGACCTTGCCCATCTGCGGCAGCGCGAACAGGTACTTGCCCACGATATCGCCGTCGCTGATGATGTGCGTATCGGCCACGTCGTTGTTATCGCCCTTGGTGGTAAAGCTGCGCATGCCGTTGACCTCGTCGATGGCGGCGATGCGGTGCGTGTTGAGCGCGTACTCGTTGTCGATGATGGTATGGAACGTCACGATGTCGCCCACCTCGAGCTTGGAGGTGTCACACTTTTTGATGAAGATGAGGTCGCCCTTGTTAAACGTGGGAGCCATGGAGTCGGACTGCACGGCGAGCGGGGTGAAGCCGGCGATGTCCGAGACGCTGCCGTCCTCGCGCGTGGCGAGCGTGGTAAACGCATACAGGGCCGCCACCAGGATGATGATCCACATGACAACGCTCAGCGCGATGGATGCGACTTTTTTAACAGATTGCATGATGTCCCTTACTACCGTGTCTGTCTAGGTCGTGCGCGGCCCGATGGCCGCCGTGCGTATCTACTGTTCCTCGATGCCCTCGAAGCGCATCGAAACCGAATAGTTAGCTCCCTTTAGCATATTAGTGCAATTTGGGTCCGTTCCCTCGAGCCATATGCGAACGGTTACCGGCTTGTCCGTTTCTGTTATCAGGTCGAACATGTCGCTGGCCGCGGTCGCCTCGCCCGAGTCGAGCCCAAAGACGGTGGCCGAGCCAGATGAACCGCCGCCCCCGTTAGGGTTGTAGACCCAAGTATGACCGTCGGCGGTAAAGCTCATGCGCATGGCGCTTGCCATGCCCTGCGTGTCGGAGCTGAACCGCGTGCCGGACACGCCGCCGTCGCCATCCTGCCCGGTCAGGCGAACGCGCAGGTCCGTACTGCTCATAAAGTGCAGCGTGAACTCCAGGTAGGCACCGGTGGCGGGATCGGCAGTGGAACCGTCTTCGAAGGTAAAGGTCTGATAGTCGCTCGTGGTGACGGGCTTGAGCTTGGACGCATCGATGTCCACGCCCTTTTCGCTGGCGATGCGCTCCGAGATCTGATCGAAGCCCAGGCTGTGCACGTATTCGTCGAACGTGGCACGCTCGTCCAGGTCAAAGCGCAGCGAGCCGTCGGCATTGGCGTCGATCATGAGCATGCGGGTCTTGGCGCTATCGGCGATGGAGAACCAGGCGAACGTTGCCATGGCTATCGCCACCAGCGCAAACAGCACCAGCACCACGGTGGTGGTGAGCTTGCGGCGCAGGTCGATATCGGTGGGCGCGGCAACCGGAGCGCCGGTGGTCGGGCGGCGGTTGTCGGGCGCGACGTGTGCCATTGCTACTCACCGTCCAAGGTCGCAAAGAGCGACAGGTGCAAGGTGCCCGGATCTTGATAGAGATAGTCGGCGCTATCGGGATCGGTGCCCTCGATGTAGTAATAGATATCCAAACGATAGGTCTGGTCAAGCCCCAGCGCGGCAAGCGTGTTTTGCGGACGCGCGGCCGTCTCGCTCGTGTCCAGCGTAAAGGTGGCCGGGTCCTGCGTCACGTTGGCGCCGCAGGTGAGCTGACCGTTTTGCCAGCCCAGGAGCATGCCCTCGGTGTAGCCCGCCAGGCCTGCAGGGGCAGTCGCCGGGTGCTCGGCGCGGTGACCACTATCGGAGCCGTCGAGTTCAAAGATGTTGGTGGCAAGAACCTGGTTGCCGCTCGAGATCTTTATGCCCACGCGGGCCGCGCGCAGCAGCTCGGCATCGGCGCCCTGCGGGACCAGCGATTCGGCCAGATACAAGCTGACCTTACCCTTTACTTTGCTGGCGCCCGTTCCGGTAATGGTGGGGCGCAGATTGATCCAGCCGTGGTAGAACGCGGAACCGTTGTCTTTTGCCTGCTCAAACACCGTGGCAT
Source organism: Collinsella sp. AF14-35 (assembly GCF_003464565.1). Taxonomy (NCBI): domain Bacteria; kingdom Bacillati; phylum Actinomycetota; class Coriobacteriia; order Coriobacteriales; family Coriobacteriaceae; genus Collinsella; species Collinsella sp. AF14-35. Next base: position 5,163 of record NZ_QRZD01000028.1, on the reverse strand, counting down.
CGCCGGCGGAGTTGTTTTGCGCGCAGGCAGCAAAGCCGTTGAGATCGAAGGTCGAGACCGGATAGAGCGTCACGGCGCCAGTCGCATTGGAAGTCAGGGAAACATCGCCCTGCTGCGACCAGCCGCCGCGATCGGCGTCGCCCAGCTCCAGCACCAGCTTGGACGTGTCGCTGTGCACGCTCACCGAATTGGTGTTGACCTTCATGTTGTTGGTAAACCAGGCGTAGGTCGCGGCGCCCAAGGTGGCGGCGAGCGCCACCATAACGAGCGCGATGTAGGCACGCGCGTGGCGAGCGTGGCGGCGGGCGGAGGCACCTTCGGGCTGCGAGCGCTCGGCGGTCGCGCCGGAGGGGACCGCGGGGCTCTCGCTCTGGGTTTTGGCCTCGCAGCTATCTGCTGGCATGCGCTTCTGATCTTTCACGTCGCTCACCCCCTTATGCCTTGGCCGCGGCAAAGGCAAGCTGCAGCACCACATCGCGGGCCTGGGCCTCGTCGATGCAATTGGCGTCGCAGCCTTCCATGTACACAACGTAGCGAACGCTTGCCACCTCGTTGGCGGCCAGCGTGCAGATGGGCGTGGCACCTGCGCGCGCCGTGGGCGTGTCGCCAGTGCCGTCCATGCTGTAGGCGCTTATGGCGCGCGCGGGGTCGTCGGTGTAAGTCCAGCCCGAGGCACCGACCGCTACGACCACGCCGTCTTGCGCGGTGGTACGCCTGCTGGTGGCACCCGAGGTGTTGCCCAGGTCGTCGCAGGTAAAGATATGCATTTGTGTACCCGACTGGGTTGTAATGACCAGACCCAGGCGCAGCGCGGCCAGCAGTTGCGGATCGCTCGTCACGCTCATCTGCCCCTGATACAAGTACACGTTGAGCGCGCTATCGCTGCCCTTAAGGTACAGCGTGCCCGAAAGGGCGTAGTCGTCCAGCTGCGCGGTGCAGTCGGCGTAGTCGGTCGTAACGCCGGCGGCGTTTTGGAACGTGCCGCGCCAAAAGCGGGAAAGGTCTGCCGTCGAGATGGGATAGAGTGTCTTGTCGGCGGCGGCAAGCGTTGCCGTCGTGTCCCAGGGCCCGTTGGCCGAAAGGCCAATCTGCAGGTCGGAGCCCTCGTCGCTTACCGTGTGCACCACGGGCGTCACGTTGGTGAAGCGCGAGTTGCTAAACCAGGCGTAGGTGGCGGCGCTCAAGGCGGTTACCAGCACCAACATCCATGCGGCCGCGGCAACCATGCGACGGCGCGAACCCAGGATGTCTTTGATGTTCGATGCACTCATGTCCAGCCCCCTTACGAACGCTTGCCGGCAAAGCGCAGCGCCAGCGATTGCAGGCTGGTGGCGGCCAGGTTGTTGGTGCAGTCGGGGTCGCAGCCTTCCAGCCACACGTACACATCCACGCGCACGGGCGTGCTGCGGTTGGCGCCCTCGGCAGCGGCGGGCAGGCTGCAGATCTTGGTCGTGGCCTCCTTGAGGCTCACGATGCCGATGTCTTCGTTGTAGTCACAGAAGTTTGCACTAGTCAGCTGGTCAAAATGAACCGTTGTTCCATCGGAGCGGGTGCTGTCGACCACCAGGTGGTTCTGCTCGCTCTCGCCGGCATCCTTGCCGTCGAGCGTGTTGTAGCGCGCCTGGGGATTGTGCTCGCCCGAGACCTCAAAGACGTACTGGCCCGTCACGGTATCGCCCTGCCCTGACGCATAGGTAACCAGTCCCACGCGCAGGGCGGTGGAGATGGGGTTTGCCGGATCCTGCTCGGTAAAGTCGATACCCGACAGGTACACGTCGGTCGCGGCCGAGTTGGTAGCCAGGTACAGGGAAGTCTTGTAGTAGTCGGAATGCTCGGCGGCACCAAACATGTTGGCAAAGAGCGAGTCCTGGGTGGTTCCACCGGTAAAGCCCGTTACCTTTTGAAAGCCGTTGAGCACGTTGTCGGTCGAGACGGGATCGAGCAGACCCGTAAAGCTCAGGCCGGCGTTGGTTTTGTATTCGCCGTCGTACTCGTTGGAGATAAGGAAGGTCACGCCCGTGCCCGCCGCCATCTTGACGTCGGTTATGTGGCGGTTGGCGTTATAGATGTACCAGGCATACGTTACGGCTCCGGCAGCAGCAAGCGCCACCAGCAACGTGGCGAGCATGCGATTGAACTGTTTTTGCAGCGAACGCGCGTCCGACATGCCCCTCCCCCAGATGCCGTGTTGTAAACCGCCTGGACATCATTTGCCCATAATGGAGTTATTTTACGCGAACGTGCAGTTCATCGGGGGTACAAACGGAATATTTCGCGTGCCCTTCGCGCTGCATCGGGGCGGATAGGGTCGCAAATCGCCGCTTTTTAAAAAATAGTTCTTGCCACTGGGCGGGAGCTCCGTTATATTATTTCCTGCGCACTCGCGCACCCTTGATCGGGCGTTTAGCTCAGGGGGAGAGCGCTTCCCTGACACGGAAGAGGTCAGAAGTTCAAATCTTCTAACGCCCACCAAATGTTCGCAGCTCAGAGGCTTCGCCTCTGAGCTGTTTTGTTTTACGGCGACCGAGCCCAAAGCGCCCAAACAGCCCCAGCAATCGCCACGATCAAACCCGAATGGGTCTCGCAGTCACATATAAGTAACCCTCTTTAAATTGAGGTCTAATACTTTTCCCGAGAAGTGAACGAGCTTATTTGGACCCCTGGAGCATCCACACTTTTTGACGTCAAAACCGCAGGATTCCAGCAGCAAAACCGCAGGAAACGGGCCCCTAAAAGTGTCGATATTTCGGGGGTCCATTCTGGCTCGTTCACTTCTCGGGAAAAGTATTAGATCTGGATATATGGCCGCTAATTCTAACCCCCTGTTACCGCCCCTACCAATACTGATGCGCATCGATAACGGCTTGCCAGAGCCAAAATCGCTTCGTTTCGGCACGCGCATGGGCAAAATATCGCTGCTCTGCACTCATCGCCTTGTTAAAGATGGGGCGCTTATTCCGATGCAGCTTCCGTCGGATGCGTTCGCACAGCCGAACGAGCTTGTCGTAGTCATTTGCTTGGTCGGTTGTCACAGTAAAATACGCTACTCCCTCAAGCAGTTCCAACTCGTTGCGGCGCTCGGCATCCTTGTGGATCTTCTCGCGGCCGTCATGAATGGCATCGCTGTCGTAGTCGACCATCGCGGTCAGCACCTCTGGCAGCAGCCCGGCCTTTACTTTATCCCTGCCCACCTCGACTTTAGCCGTAAGCGTAATGTCGGGCGTGCGCTCCAACACGCGCAGTTTGCGCTCGCGCCCATCGTTGAGTCCATCGCGAATGAAAGCCTTCTTGTTGAGCTCGGCCTTGCCCAATGCATACCCGCCGTAGCGCGCAGGCAGCGACATAAACATGCACAGCCCCGACTCCCTCGGAGAGCGCGATCCCTCGATCACATACGCAAGCAGCGCCTTTGCCTTCGCGAGACCCCTTACCTTTGGGGACGCCTCGATATACGCCGCAATGAGCTCCTTCGTCGTGAGCCTGCCATCGCGCATGCCCCCATCCCTGCTTGTCACCCCACCGGGAGCAAGGTTATCCAACCGGTAGTTCGATGTCATGGCATAGCCGGCATAGATAGCCTCGGCCGCAGAGCTGTCGTGCGCAACCTGCACAAACGCCAGCTCGGGGGAGCACACATACGCATCCAGGCCGCCCATCCAGTGGCCCAGCGAGATAAACGAGCCCGCCGGGAGCTCGTTGGTGCACAGGTGCGTCTTAACATGCTTGCTCTGCCGACGGTCGGCACGCGATGGCACCAGCAAATCCAGCGTTTGGATCCCCAGATCATAGCGATCGATAAAATCCTGCGCCTCTTGGTCCAACAGCGCACAGGCACCTGCAATCGACACGACCTCTGGTTCCGAATCCCCAAAACGAGGGTTCGGCAGGTGCGCCAAAAGCGCCAACGCAGCGTTATGTGAAACGATAAAGAACCCATGGCGCGAAGATAGCACGCGCGTCGGCGGCCGCTGGCGGTCCTGGCGAGTTTTCGGCAAACGACCAGCAGTTTTTTGCCGCGGCGCAACCAAAGTGTTCATTCGTCGACGTCTAAATGCAAATCCGTCAAGCTTTTGGCAAGGTTGCCGCTCAACTGACCAAAAGCTGACCATTTGCTTGCCCATTTACTTGACGGTGCACCCTCGCCAAAATGCTCCGCGGCTTCTCGGGCGGTCGAAGTGCTCGTTTAGCGACCACACACTCGCCGCTGGGGTATCCTTGGAGCACATGCACCGCAAGCCGCACAAAGGAGCCGCCATGCGCACCGAGCTCGATGTTCCCTTTTCGCACAAAGACAAGGCCAAGGCCCTGGGCGCCAAGTGGGACCGGGCCAAGAAGATCTGGTACGTGCCCGATGGCGTCAACCCCGAGCCCTTTGCCGCGTGGCTGCCCGGCGTGGATCGCTCCGACCCCAGCACGCCCTACATCTACCTGGTGCTGGGCAAGCGCGAATGTTGGAAGTGCCACGAGCAGACGACGGTCGCGGCCTTTGGCATTCCGTATCGGGTGGCCGAGGACTCGGGCAGCAAGGCTGCGCCCAGCACTGCGCCCGCCATGGTCGATGCGGGCCACATTGCGATCGACACCGCCCGCGCCAACGCCATAGCCATCGTCCCCGCACTGGGCTGCGTGCCGGCCGAGATCCGCGACTACCTGCGCGAGCGCTGCGGCTACAAGCCCGTAACGTCGCGCACCACCAAGACCGTATCGCTCGCCAGCACCTGCACCGCCTGCGGCGCGCTGCAAGGCAGCCATTACCTGTTCGAGGAGCCCACGTCGCCGTTTGCGCTCACGGCCATCAACAAACTGCCCGCGCTGGAGTTTGTGCGCGTGGAAGTCGCCGGCGTCTTTGGCATCCCCGCCGCTCAGGACAACTTTGACCAGGCGCTCTTTACCTGGGCACGCGACCACCACACCCAGTTCCACAAGACCCTATGCGAGGGGATTTACCTGTAGGGCAAAGCTCGAAAATCGAGTCCAGATTTCCTCGAAAATCGAGTATACGCAGGTAGATGAGTTGCCTGTCCGTAAGCTATAACCCCAAGCTTGGGGACCGGTGAGCACTTCTGGCAGCAAGCTACCGCCCAGAGGCAGAAGTACCCGGCAGCTTTGCTCGAGGGGGTGGCGCGCGCAGACGTGGTGTAAGAGCGTCCCGAGGTCCGTCGC
>NZ_QRZD01000027.1:0-28530 GCF_003464565.1 Collinsella sp. AF14-35 | reverse complement strand
GGGGGGGGGGGGGGTAGTGAAGGGGGCAGGGCGTTTGACTACTCGGCCATTACGGTGATGTTCTCGCGGTGCGCGCGGATGACGTCCCAGCTAAAGTGCTCGACCAGCCGCTCGGCAGAGCGCGGCGTGGTGTCCGGCGCGATGCCCGTTTGCCCGGCGAGCCAGCCCAGCAGCGCTTCGGGCGTGCCAAAGCGGGCGCGGAGTTCGCCCAGGTCCAGATCGCGGTCTCGTTTGGAAAGGCGGCGGCCGTCCGGTGCCATGAGCAGCGGAATATGTGCGTAGTGCGGCGTGGGCAGTCCCAACAGGTGCTGCAGATAGATCTGGCGCGGCGTGGACCCCAGCAGGTCGCATCCGCGCACGACCTCGGTGACGCCCATGGCAGCGTCGTCGACCACCACGGCTAGCTGATAGGCAAACACGCCGTCGCTGCGGCGCACCAAAAAGTCGCCGCACTCGGTGGCGAGTGCTTCGCATTGGGCGCCGTACGTGCGATCCACAAATTCGATCACGTCGTCTGCGAGGTCGTCGACGGTGGGCACGCGCAGACGTGTGGCCGGGGCGCGCAGGGCGCTGCGGCGGGCCACCTCCTCGGCCGAAAGACTTCGGCAGGCGCCACGGTAGATGGGCGTGCCGTCGCTCGCGTGCGGTGCACTCGCGGCGTGGAGCTCGGCGCGTGTGCAAAAGCAGGGATAGGTGAGGCCGGCGTCTTTCAGCCGGCGCAAGGCGCTCTCGTACAGGTCTAGGCGGTCGTGCTGGTAGTAGGGGCCTTCGTCCCACTCCAGCCCCAGCCAGGCCAGGTCGTCAATCAATTGGGCGGCAAGTTCCGGGCGCTTGCAGCGATCGTCCAGGTCCTCAATGCGTAACACGATGCTGCCGCCCTGGCTGCGGGCCGAAAGCCATGCGCACAGGCAGCTGAACACGTTGCCCAGGTGCATACGGCCCGAGGGCGACGGGGCGAAGCGCCCCACGACGGGCGCGGGAGCGGCCGGCGTCGTTGGCGCGTCGGCGGCGGTTGTTGCTATGTTGCGTGCGTTGATGTCCATGCGGACGAGTATAGCGCGGGGCGTGGTGGGGGAGACGCTGCCGTGGCCTGCAAGTTGCTGAGGCCACACGTTGCGCGTGCCGGACCACCGGCTCGGCGCCTTAATCGTCGTCAATCAATCTAGCCCTCAAACGACGGAAACCCCGGCAGCTCTTCGCAACTGCCGGGGTTTCCGCGGAAAAGGGGGACATGATCCTCAAGCGGACGGCAAAGGGGCAAACCGTTTTCGCTCAACTGCTTTATGCCCCTCAACTGGCGGCTCAATCAGCGCATGCCGCGCCCACACAAAGCCGCTACACCTGTGATGGAGCTATGAAGTGGTATCTATTGCCGGAGCGGGCTATGCCAAGGAGTGTCCCAGATTGCCGGCAGATAAGGAACGTCCCCAGGTGCCGGCGGCGGGCGTGACTTTTGTCCCGTTTTGACGCTCCGCTGACCTAGATGTTCGTCACATGAACTCGCAAACGTGGGACAATGACGCTACTGGTACCACAGACAAAGGATGTGCCTATGAACGCCCCCGTTGCCCAGCCCTGTCGGCAGCGCCGCCTGTTTGCGCGGTTCGCTTCCGTCTGCGCACTCGTCGCGCTTGCGTTGTTGCTGCTGCCTGCCGTCGCGCACGCCGACGGCTACTCCATGAGCCAAACCTATATCGGTGCCACGGTTGAGGCCGATGGCTCGCTGACCGTTGTCGAGGGACGCCAGTTCGATTTCGACGATGACATTAACGGCGTGTATTGGGATATCAATACAGGCTCTAACCAGCAAGGCGGCTCGGTGGTCGTCAATGTGCTGAGCGTCGAGGAAGACGACACTGCGTTTAACAAGGTCGACAGCGCAAATAAAGGCGACGACGGCGTTTACACGGTGGAACAGTCCGACGACGGCGTAAAGATTAAGGTGTTCAGCCCTCACGAGAGCGGCGACAGCGCAATCTACTACGTGAGCTACACCATGACCGGTGCGGTTATGAACTGGGCCGATACCGCCGAGCTCTACTGGAAGTTCGTGGGTGACGGCTGGTCTGCGGACTCCGATGACGTCGAGATGGAAGTCTACTTTGCAAATGCCGCTGCCGGGACGGCTGCCGTCAAGGGCGATAACTTCCGCGCATGGGGCCACGGCCCGCTGACGGGCGACGTGTCGCTCGATGCGGACGAGCCCATGGTCACCTATACCATTCCCTGCGTGCATGAGGGCGAATTCGCCGAGGCACGCATCGCCTTCCCCAGCGACTGGGTGCCGCAGCTTGCCGTCTCGGGCGAAAAGCGCATGTCGACGATTCTGAGCGAAGAGAAGGAATGGGCCGACGAGGCCAACGCTCGCCGCGCTCACGCTCGCATGATTGCCAATGCGCTTGCCGTGCTAAGTGTTGTCGCGGCGGTGGCCTTTACCGGCACAATCGTTGTGCTCAAGCTGCGCCGCCGCAAGCCCAAGCCGCTTTTCCAGGACGAATATTTCCGCGATGTGCCTTCGGCCGACCATCCCGCCGTGCTTTCGGCCCTCATGAGCTGGAACGAGGTGCCCGATCAGGCATATATCGCCACGCTTATGAAGCTTACCGACGACCGCGTGATCAAGCTGGAAGAAGCGACCGAGACCAAGAAGAAGGGTCTGCTCCGTCGCGAAAAAGAGGAGCAGACGTATCGCATCACAGTGACCGACGAGGCCTGGAAGGCTGCCAAGAAGGACGGCATCGATCGCGATGTGCTCAAGGTCTTCTTCGCCGGCGTTAAGCCCGATAAGGACGGAGTCCGTTCGCGCACGTTTAGCGAGCTGGAGGAGTACGCTAGCGAGCGCACCACATCTGTTGGCGACAAGCTCGAGGACTATCAGAGCACGGTTAAGGGCAAGCTGGAGGCGCGCGAGTTTATCGCATCGGATGGCACCATCGCCCTGGTTGCCGGCTTGGTTCTCGGCATCATCATCGTCTTTGGCATTCTGGGCTCTCTGATCTATACCGACTTTGCGGATGCCAATGTCGGCGCCGCTATGATCTCGATCCCCGTCACGATCGTGGGCTTTGTCCTGAGCTGCACCTTCCGTCGCTACACGCCGGAGGGCGCCGAGGTGGCGGCTCGCTGCAAGGCGCTCAAGCATTGGCTCGAGGACTTTACGCGCCTGAAGGAGGCCGTCCCCAGCGACCTGATCTTTTGGAACAAGCTGCTGGTGATGGGCGTTGCCCTGGGCGTTTCGAAAGAAGTGCTGCGACAGCTGGCCGAGGCCGTGCCTGCGGATTTGCGCAACAGCGACGATTTCTACGACAACTACCCCTGCTACTGGTGGTATTACCATCACTACGGCAACGAGTCTCCGCTCGATTCGTTCAACGATGTGTATCACGAGACCATCCGCGAGCTGGCTTCGAGTTCCGATAGCTCGAGCGGCGGCAGCGGTGGCGGCTTTTCCGGTGGCGGCGGTGGCGGCGTCGGCGGAGGCGGCGGCGGAACGTTCTAGCGAGCGCTTGCTTTGGGGTGGATCTTTCTGGGCGGTTGCCAGGGAAGATTCATCCCATTTTTGTGCATCGAAACGGGTCAAACTTTCCGCTGAGGACCTTCGCGCAAGGGGCAGTGGACAAAAAATGCCAAATATGAGTACTGTTGCTGCGTTGGTCACATATGTTTGCACATAATAATGGGCTCCTAATGAGAGTACTTCTCGTTAGGAGCTCATTTTATTGAACATTTGGGGAGTTACGTCAGCTCGTGCAGCTGGTCGTCATGCCTATAAGCATCAAAAATGCCCCGAATCGCTGCTACTAAAAAGGTAACAGTACTCATATTTGATGTATTTTGACCACGGCTATCTACAAACCCCCTAGGCCACTCATTAGGGACAGACTTAAATGACTAGTTGTTGGGGATCAGTCATTGGGGACGTTCTTAAATGACTAGGTGTGGCTGCTTGGGCTAGGCTGTTAGGTCGAGTTCGTAGAGAAAGCTTTCACGCGGCATGTCGTGACGACGCTCTTCGCGGTTGGCGCGGTGCGTGGCCGTGCGCTTAAAGCCGTGCAGCTCGTAGAACTTCCACGAGCAGTTAGAGTCGGTGTACAAGTGTGCCCTTGTCGCCCCGCGCGAGGACAGGTACGAGACCGCGGCATCGAGCAAAACCGAGCCAACGCCCAGGCCGTGGACATCGGGATCGACGGCGAGCAGCGTGACTTCGTTGTCGTGCGGCAACGGGCTGCTCTCGAGCAGACGGTTGTTGGTTCGGATGGTTGCGCGTACAAACGAGAGATACTCGGCGCAGGCATCGGGCTCCAGCTCACGCATCTGCGATAGCAGCGCGCGTTCGGTATCCATCCAATGTTCCTTAACGGTGGCGCCGGAGCTCTGTCCCGCACGCGCGAGCGAAATGCCACGCGCTTGACCGTCAATCACCGCAACCTGCGAAAACGTCGACGACGAAAGGCAGTAGGCAAGGTCGCACGCGGCCTCAAGGCGGTTGTACTCATCGTTATCCGAATTGTTATGCCAAAGCTGCTGCAGAATCAGCGCGATGGCGTCGAAGTCTTCGGTGTCAAACGGTCGGTAGAGAACCCGCGAGACCATAGTGCCTCTTTCTTTTGCGGATGCATATCGAGCACAGTTCTACCACGCCATTGGCATCTAATTATGGTGCCCCTGTGTTCCATGAACTCACCGCGCCCGGTGCTGCGCCCATGCCCTCCGCTCGCAAGCTTTTTCTGCACATGCGACCGTTGCGGGGTGCATCGACGCGCTCGATGCGCTACATTAAATCAGTATTTTCAATGCCGCTGCGCGAGCGCTGCAGATCGACGTATCACCGACTCACAGAGCACGGCGGCGTACCAGACAGGAGGACTGCATGGGATCTGATGTGAAGATCGCACGCGCGTTGATCTCGGTTACCGATAAGACGGGCGTCGTCGATTTCGCACGGACGCTGGTCGATGACTTTGGCGTCGAGATCATCTCTACGGGCGGCACGGCTCGTGCCATCGAGGACGCGGGCGTTCCCGTAACCCCCATCGAGGAGTTCACGGGCTATCCCGAGATGATGGACGGCCGCGTTAAGACCCTGCACCCCAAGGTTCACGGCGCGCTGCTGGCCCGCCGCGATTCCGAGCAGCACATGCAGGAGGCCGCTCAGCACGGCATTAAGCTGATCGACCTGGTCGTCGTCAACCTGTACGAGTTCGAGAAGACCGTTGCCAACCCCGAGGTCACCTTCGCGGATGCCATCGAGCACATCGACATCGGCGGTCCCTCCATGCTGCGCTCTGCTGCCAAGAACGCCACGAGCGTTACCGTCATCTCCGATCCGGCCGACTACGACGCCGTCCTGGCCGAGATGCACGAGACCGGCGGTTGCACCACGCTTTCCACCCGTCGTCGCCTGCAGGTGAAGGTCTACCAGACCACCGCCGCCTACGACACGGCTATCTCCCGTTGGCTTGCCGCCCAGGCAAGTGACGTGGCGGATACCTCTGCCAAGCTCGAGATTTCGCTGGAGAAGGTCGACGACCTGCGCTATGGCGAGAATCCTCAGCAGAAGGCTACGGTCTACCGCTTTGCCGAGGGTTGCGAGAACACCGCGAGCTCGCAGTTTCCGCTCGTGGGCTCCGAGCAGATCCAGGGCAAGCCGCTCAGCTACAATAACTATCTGGATGCCGATGCCGCTTGGAACCTGGTCCGCGAGTTCGACGAGCCTGCCTGCGTGATCCTCAAGCACCAGAACCCCTGCGGCTCCGCCGTTGCCGAGGACATTACGTCCGCTTACGACCGCGCCTTCGCCTGCGATCCCAAGAGCGCCTTCGGCGGCATCATCGCCTGCAACCGCGAGGTTCCCTTTGAGCTGGTTGAGCATTTTGCCGATCAGAACAAGCAGTTTGTCGAGGTCATCATCGCCCCGAGCTACACTGCCGAGGCGCTCGAGCGCATGGCCAAGCGCCCCAACCTGCGCGTGCTGGCTACCGGCGGCGTGGACCACGGCGCCCAGGTGGAACTGCGCTCCATCGACGGCGGCATGCTGGTGCAGGAGGTCGACCACGTGACCGAGGACCCCGCGACCTTTACGTTCCCCACCGACCGCAAGCCCACCGATGCCGAGATGGCCGAGCTCGAGTTTGCCTGGAAGGTCTGCAAGGGCGTCAAGTCCAACGCCATCCTGGTCTCCAAGGGCAAGGCCGGCATTGGCATGGGCCCCGGTCAGCCCAACCGCGTTGACTCTGCGCTGCTTGCCTGCGAGCGCGCCGAGGACTTCTGCGAGCGCGAGGGCGTGGAGAAGGGCGGCTTTGCCTGCGCAAGCGACGCGTTCTTCCCGTTCCGCGACAACGTCGACGTGCTTGCCGCACACGGCGTGACCTGCATCATCCAGCCCGGCGGCTCCAAGCGCGATGACGAGAGCATCCAGGCCTGCAACGAGCATGGTATTGCGATGGTCTTCACCGGAGCCAGGCATTTTAGGCACTAGAGGCTTTCCCAAGCACCCGACCTTGCCCCTCAAACCGTCGCTTGCGTACATTTAGTACGCGGCGCTCCTCTTTCGGGGCAATCTCGGGCACTTGGAAAACCCTTAATGGGATGTTTCTCTATCCCATTAAACTGTTCGGTCGCCTGACCATATCGTCATAATAATCTCTGCAAAAGACGGCTGCTCCGTTTGGAGGGCCGTCTTTTTGGTATAAGAGGACGGAATGACTAACACGAAAGGTATGACCATGCCCCAGATTGATGATGCAGAGCTGTTTGGCAATGCCGAGGACCAGCGTGCGTACGAGGACTTTTGCGCCAATCAGGAGGCGGTCGAGAAGTTTACGCTCGACAAGCCCGCGCTTATCTGCCGTTGGCGCATGTCCAACAAAAAGGTGCCCATGCTCAACCGTCACATTCGCGCGCTGTCCGAGCGCTTGGTGCAGGGCGAGCCGCTTACCCATAACATGCTCAGCTGGGCCAAGCAGCACGTTGAGTGGTCGCTTGCCGAGGGCGATTACACCGCGCACGACGGCGTGCTCATGCTGGTGATCGACGTTAACGGCAATGCCGCCATGACGGTGGGTGAGTACGAGCCGCTGGCCGATACTTCGGCCAAGGCGCTGCGTGCCCGCTCCGCCGAGGCCCGCTCCGAGGCCGACGAAACCGGCGTGGCGCCCGAGCTGCTCGCTGCCGTCAACAACGGCGAGCTGGCCTTTGTGGCGCCGGCGGACGAGTGCCTGTGTGGCACGGCGACGCTCATAGAGCAGCTGGCCCAGACCAAGGGCATCCCGGTCACGCGCGTAGACATTCCCGCACAGCTCAAGGGCGCCTTGTTCCTGGTAAGCGACGAGCACGGCGTGGTGCCTGCCACCGACGCCGACGCCGCCGAGTCTGATGCCGCGACGGTCGCCTTCTTTGCCGACGGCTACGAAAAGCTTCGCGCCCGCCGCTAAATGATTATTCTGGGACGGGGATTAAAGAATCATTTTGGTTCCCGCCACCGCTGCGAGTGCGAGGCGGACAAAACGCCCCCGCTCGCGAACAGTTCTGTCACCTTGGCGACGTGCGTGGCGCGCACCTGCAGTTTCGCAGCCATAATGGTGGCAAGACAACCAAGAGGGGAGCGGAATCCATGGCGCTAATCTATATCGTTGAGGACGACGAGCCCATTCGTCGTGAGCTTGTCGACATCCTTGCCCGCGCCGGGTTTGAAATCGAGGCCTGCGAATCGTTCGAGCATGTCTCGCGCGATATTCTCGCCGCCGCGCCCGACCTGGTGCTGCTCGACCTCACGCTTCCCGTCAAGGACGGCCAGCATATCTGCCACGAGGTTCGCCGCGAATCCGAGGTCCCCATCATCGTCCTCACCTCGCGCACGACCGAGATCGACGAGGTCATGGCCATGACGCTCGGCGCGGACGACTTTGTTCCCAAGCCCTATAGCGCGCGCGTGCTCGTGGCGCGCATCAACGCACTGCTGCGTCGCACCGCGGCGTCAGGCGAGCGCAGCACGCTCGTCCACAAGGGGCTGGAGCTCGACCTCGCCCGCTCTATGGTCACCAACACGGCGACCGGCGACAGCACCGAGCTCACCAAAAATGAGCTGCGCATTCTCTCGCTGCTCCTGAGCCGCGCGGGCAAGATCGTCTCGCGCTCGGCCATCATGCAGGACCTGTGGGACTCCGACGCCTTCGTGGACGACAATACGCTCACCGTCAACATCAACCGCCTGCGCACCACGCTCGAAAAAATCGGCATCAAGGGGTATTTGACGACGCATCGCGGCCAAGGCTATTCGGTCTAGGGGCCGGCTATGTCGTTTGGCAAGTTCTTTAAAGATGCACTGCTTCCCGTCGCCGTGTGGACGTGCGGCGTGCTGCTGAGCTGCTTTGTGCTGACGGTCGCCGGCGCACCCGTTTCTATCGTGGTCGTGGCGGTTGGCGTGTCCTTTATCTTCGGTATGCTCGGCATCGTGATCGAGTACGCTCGCCGTCGCCGTTTTCTGCGTCAGTTGGAGCGCGCGGCAGAGGAGCTCGAGAGTCCCGCATGGGTGCAGGAGATGGTGCAATGCCCAACCTATGCCGAGGGCGAGCTCGAGTACGAGGTCCTGTGCCGGGTGGGCAAAGCCGCCTGCGACGAGGTTGCCGAGGGCCGGCGTCAGACCGAAGACTATCGCGACTATATCGAGAGCTGGGTCCACGAGGCCAAGCTGCCCCTGGCGGCGGCTCACCTGATTCTGGAAAACCTCGACGGCGGCGCAGATGACCCAACACGTGTCGATGACCTGGGTCGCGAGTTGGCTCGCGTGGAACGCTATATCGACCAGGCGCTGTACTACGCGCGCTCGGAAGTCGTGGAGCGCGACTACCTGATTCGCCGCTGGGACCTTAAGACCTTGGTGACGGGTGCGATTAAGGCCAACGCGCGCGAGCTCATTGCGGCGCACGTGGCTCCGGTGTGCGAGAACCTCGACTTCGAGGTCTTTACCGACGAAAAATGGCTCGAGTTTATCCTGGGCCAGCTCATTCAGAACAGCATTAAATATGCGCGCGAGGACGGCGCGAAGATCGTGTTTTCGGGCGCGTTACTGGACGAGGGCCTGGCGAGCGAGCGCATCGAGCTCACCGTTGCGGACAACGGCTGCGGCGTGTGTGCGGCAGACCTGCCACGCGTGTTCGAGAAGGGCTTTACCGGCGACAACGGCCGCACCACCAAGCGCGCAACGGGCATCGGCCTCTACCTGGTGGCGCGCCTATGCTCCAAGATGGGCATCGACGTCACGGCGGCATCCGACTCCGGCGAAGGCTTTGTCGTAACGTTCGCCTTCTCGACGAACAAGTTCCAATACTTTGAGTAGCCGGGCCGTCTTGCGCTGCGGACGGCTATGTTCCCGAACGTGAACTTAGCTAAGGCAACTGGCGTTATGTTCCCGAACGTGAACATAACTATGAGGCTCAAATGGATCTCCCAAAACAAAAACGTGCAGCCCAAACAAAACGTGCCACCCCAAACGGGGCGGCACGCCATCTTTTATCAGCCAACTCGCTGAAGTAAGGCTGCGAAGGCCGCGGGGCCGGGAGGGGTTTCCTAAGGGCACATCCCGCAGCCGCAACGCGGCGAGGACGTGCCCGTGGAAACCCCGCAGGCCCCGCGGCCGGTGGGAGCAACGCTACTTCACGACCAAAATGTCGCAGTCCGTATTGCGCAGCAGGAACGTCGAAATCGAGCCCAGGAGCGCGTACTTAATTGAGGACAGGCCGCGGGCGCCGCAGAGCACCAGATCGGGCTTGACCACGTCGAGCATCTCATCCTTGAGCGTCTCGCGAATGCGGCCGGTACGAATCATGACCTCGACCTCGGGAATGTTGGGATTGGCCTTGGCCTCCTCGAGCTGCTTGGCGATGGAGTTGTTAAAGGCCTCTTCCAAGCCGTTGACCAGGTCGACCGGATAGGAACCGGCGCTCTCGAGCGCGGTGGAGTCGATGACGTGGCCGATGATCAACTTAGCGCCGTTGTTCGCGGCGACCTTGATGGCGCGTGCGAGCACAAAATCCTGCTGCTCAGTACCGTCGAGTGAAACAAATACCTTGGTGTAGCCCTCGTTCATGGTTTCCTCCTTGGTCTATCGCACGGGCGCGGGGCTCGTGCGTCGGGCGGGCGCGGGCGCGTTGGCCGCCGGACACTTTATCTTGTTGCAGTTATACCCAAGGATTTCGGTTTGACCGCTCGCAATTCTGTGAACGGGCGAGTTTTTTGGTGAGGGTAGGCGCGGTCGCACCGTCAACGGTTGATAATGGGACATCGCCCGCATCGTCCGCAGAACATCTACCGGCGGGTGTCTAACGAGGGGGTCCCTTTGGATATTATCGAGCTTCTAAAATCTGCCTTCATGGGCCTGGTCGAGGGCATCACCGAATGGCTGCCCGTTTCGTCGACGGGTCACATGATCTTGGTGGACGAGTTCGTCAAGATGAACGTGAGCGAGACGTTCTGGAATATGTTCCTGGTTGTGATTCAGCTCGGCGCCATTCTGGCCGTCTGTGTGCTGTTCTTCCATGAGCTCAATCCGTTCTCGCCCAGCAAGGGCAAGGAGGGCCGTCGCGACACCTGGGTGCTGTGGGGCAAGATTGTGCTCGGCTGCATTCCTGCGGCGGCGATCGGCCTGCCGCTCAACGACTGGATGGAGGAACATTTCTACAATGCTCCCGTCGTGGCGCTGGCGCTCATTGTGTACGGCGTGCTGTTTATCGTGATCGAGAACTGGCGCGCGAGCAAGCGCGAGGAAATGGCCGTTGCCGGTTCGTTTGGTTCGTGTGCTGTGGTGTCGGGTGGACGTCCTGCCGGTGCGCACTTTGCGGCGTCCGCCGCGGCTACCGCCGAGGATGAGGACGATGACGATAACCTGGACTTTGGCTCCATCGCCACGCTCGAGGACCTGAGCTGGAAGACTGCGCTGGGTATCGGCTGCTTCCAGGTGCTTTCGCTGGTGCCTGGTACGTCTCGTTCCGGTTCTACCATCATCGGTGGCCTGCTTTTGGGCTGCACGCGTTCGGTGGCGTCTAAGTTCACGTTCTTCCTGGCTATTCCCGTTATGTTTGGCGCAAGTGCGCTCAAGCTGGTCAAGTACTTCATCAAGGGCGGCACGTTCGGCACCAACGAGATCGCCATCTTGGGCGTGGGCTGCGTTGTGGCCTTTGTGGTTTCGCTCATCGCCATCAAGTGGCTCATGGGCTTCGTCCGCCGTCACGACTTCAAGTGCTTCGGCGTCTACCGCATCATCCTGGGCATCGTAGTGCTCGCATACTTCTTTGTTCTGGAGCCTATGCTCGGCCTGTAACTTGGTTGACGCTGCACGGCGACCGGAGCGACAACTTGTCATTCAAAGGGGGCGGCATGACCAAAAGGTCTGTGCCGCCCCCTTTTCATGCCAATTTGTTCGCCCTGGCCGCCGCTCGCTGCTGCTGCCATGACATCGGCGGTTTCGTGATTGTCAATAGATTGGTTCAAAGTAACCTGACACCTTTGCACCAAATTCGCTGGGGTGGGCCTGACGGCGGCGCACGGAGTCGTGGTGTGATTTGCGTCGGTGTCCGCGCGGCTCGGTATACTGATACGGCTCAAACTATGGCGCTGCCCGCAGGCGCGCCGTCCGTCAGATGAGGAGTCGCCCATGACCCAGCCCCTGCCCTGGGAAAAGAACACTGCCGCGCCCGTGTCGCCCGCGCCGGAGCCCGTGCCGCTCGATGCGTACACCGTCCCCGCCGCGCCGGAACCCGAGCTCGTTCCGCTCGACATCTACGACGCCCCGGCTCCGGCGCCCAAGCCCGCCAAGCCGTTCGTCGATATCGATAGCCTGAACCCCGCCCAGCGCGAGGCGGTCCTGACCACCGAGGGCCCGCTGCTGGTCCTTGCCGGCGCCGGCTCGGGCAAGACCCGCGTCCTGACCTTCCGCATCGCACATATGCTTGGCGACCTGGGCGTTAAGCCCTGGCAGGTCCTGGCCATCACGTTTACCAACAAGGCCGCGGCCGAGATGCGCGAGCGTCTGGCAGCACTCATCCCCAGTGGCACCCGCGGCATGTGGGTGTGCACCTTCCACGCCATGTGCGTGCGCATGCTGCGCGAGGACGCCGACCTGCTGGGCTACACCGGTCAGTTCACCATCTATGACGACGATGACTCAAAGCGCATGGTGCGTGACATTATGCAGGCGCTCGGCATTGAGCAAAAGCAGTTCCCCATCAACATGATCCGCAGCAAGATCAGCTCGGCCAAAAACGCCATGATTGGGCCCGAGGACATGCTCAAGAGCGCCGATAGCCCCAACGACAAAAAGGCCGCGCAGGTCTACCTGGAGCTGGAGCGCCGCCTGCGCGCCGCCAACGCGATGGACTTCGACGACCTGCTCGTGCGCGCTCTCGAGCTGCTGCGCACCCGCCCCGAGGTGCTCGATAAGTACCAGGAGCGCTTCCGCTACATTAGCGTCGACGAGTATCAGGACACCAACCACGTCCAATACGAGATCGCCAACCTGTTGGCCGCCAAGTACCAAAACCTTATGGTCGTGGGCGACGACGACCAGTCCATTTATAGCTGGCGTGGCGCCGACATCACCAATATCCTGGACTTTGAGAAGGACTTTAAAAACTGCAAGACCGTCAAGCTGGAGCAGAACTACCGCTCCACGGGTCATATCCTGAGCGCCGCCAACGCCGTGGTGCGTCACAACTCGCAGCGCAAGGACAAGCGCCTGTTTACGGCCGAGGGCGATGGCGAGAAGATCCAGGCTTTCCAGGCGAGCGACGAGCGCGACGAGGGCCGCTGGATTGCCGGCGAGATCGAAAAGCTGCACTCCAAGGGCACGAGTTACGACGACATCGCCGTGTTCTACCGCACCAACGCCCAGTCGCGTATTCTCGAAGATATGTTCCTGCGTGCGGGCGTGCCCTACAAGATCGTGGGTGGCACGCGATTCTTCGATCGTGCCGAGATCCGCGATGTCATGGCCTATCTCAAGATGATCGTGAACCCGGCCGACGAGATGAGCGTCAAGCGCGTCATCAACACGCCGCGCCGCGGCATCGGCTCCACCTCGATCCAAAAGATCGAGCAGCTGGCGCGCGACAACCGCTGCTCGTTCTTCCAAGCCTGCGAGATCGCGTGCGCCGAGACGGGCATGTTTAGCGCCAAGGTCCGCAATGGCCTGTCGAGCTTTGTGTCGCTGGTGCGCGAGGGCCGCCGCATGGACGGCGAGCTCAAGGACGTTGTCGAGATGATTGTCGACAAGACGGGCCTGCTGCAGGCCTTTCGCGCCGAGGGCACCATGGAGGCCGAGAGCCGCGCCGAGAACATCCAGGAATTCCTGGGCGTCGCCGCCGAATTTGAGGAGACGCACGAGGATATCGAGGGTACGCTCGAGAGCTTGGAAGAGCTGCGCGCGGCCGGTGTTGCCGATGTGCCGGCCGGCGCCGAGCCCGAGCCCGTTGTGGTGAGCGCACCTGCGCCCGAGCCGGGACCGTCTGCCCCGGTATCCTCGTTTGAGGCGCTCGTTGGCGCGCGTGATGCCGCAGGTTCCAATCCGCTCGATAGCCTAGCCGCTCCGGTACTCCCGCCGCAGGACGCCCTGGCTGCCGCCATCGCGGGCAACGCGTATGCCGCGCCGACGGAGATGCCGGCGGGTGCCGTGCATGCCGACGAGATCGAGCGCACCTACGGTCCGCTCACCTGTAAGGCGCTTCCTGCTCTCATGGAGTGGCTGGCCCTGCGCTCCGACTTGGATTCCCTGGCCGGCGAGACGCATGCCATCACCATGATGACCATCCACTCTGCCAAGGGCCTGGAGTTCCCGGCGGTGTTCGTGGCCGGCATGGAGGAGGGCATCTTCCCGCACGTGCACGACTTTGGCGGCAGCGATGACCCGGGCAAGCTCGAGGAGGAGCGTCGCCTGGCCTACGTCGCCATCACGCGTGCCCGCAAGCGCCTGTTCCTGACCTATGCGGCCACGCGTCGCACCTACGGCTCGACCTCTGCCAACCCGCGCTCGCGCTTCCTTAACGAGATTCCGTTTGAGGATATCGAGTTTAGCGGCATCGGTTCTGCCGGTTTTGAGGGCACGGGCTGGGAAAAGCGCGGCGACCGTCACGGCACCTTTGGCTCGGGCATGGGCTCGGATATGTATGGCGGCAAGGTGTTTGGTTCGCATACGCGCTCGACCGGCGGCTCCGGCTCGCGCGGCGGGTCGAGCTTTGACGACTTCTTTGGCGGCAGCAGCTATGGGACCGAGCGCCATCGTGGGGTTTCGCCTGACGCCGGCCGCGTTGCCTCGACCTTTGGCTCGGGCGCGCCGCGAGCCAAAAAGCCGTCGTCCAAGGTGTCGCCGACGGTGGAGCGCAAGGTCGATCGCACCAGCGCGTCGCAGGACTTTGCCGCGGGCGATACCGTGAGTCACAAGACCTTTGGCACGGGTACCGTGATCTCGGTCGCCGGAGACATGATCGAGGTGCAATTCGAAAAGACCGGCCAGACCAAAAAGCTAATGAAGGGCTTTGCACCTATAGTGAAACTGACCTAGGCGGCTTTCCCAGGCACGGCACCTCGGCCTTCAATCGTCGGGCATGACCTCAAGGTCTATGCCCTCCTCTTTCAGGCCGATCTGCCGCACCTGGAAAACCCGTACATCCGGCTAGGCGGGCGCGCCGGGGGCTTTGGTCGCCTGCTCGGACAGTCCTGCGCAAGACGGAGGCCACATTAAGTGGCCTCCTTTGCGTGCGGAACTCGCGATCGATGTTGCCCCATACGCCCGCCCAGGTCCTTGGGTAACGTTGCTGGACGAACGTCGCTTTGCTCGTCTGTTTTTTGATCTGGAGAGCCCGATGGGCTGAGAAATAGATACGAGTAGGGGCTCCCTCGTTGATGAACGGGGGAGCCCCTTCTTGCGTTTGGGTTGTTGCTGCCAGCCTGAGGCTCGCCGGGATGGGCGCGGGGTTTGGTCGATCGCGAGTTCCGCACGAGCCGGAGAGCACTTAATGTGCTCTCCGTGCGAGCAGGACTGTCCGAGCAGGCGACCAAACCCCGCGCCCCGTCCCGGCGAGCGCTTGGGGACCGGTGACCTACAGGTGGCTGATAATCAGTTCCATATTGCCCTCGAGCTCGATTTTGTCCACGGTGCTCGGGGCCAGCAAGTGGCTTCCCTTGTGGACGGGGTCGCCGCAGACGGTGCCTTCGCCGTCGACGACCGACAGGCACATGAAGGGCCAGCGCTGATCGAGGGTCTTGTTGCCGTCGACGCGCACGCGATCGACGGTGTAGCAGGGGTTGGACTCGAGCTCGGTCACGCCGTCGATCTCGGGTGCGGTCACGGTGCCGTCGGTCGGAGCCTGGACATCAAAATCGATGCAGTCGAGGCTCTGCTCAATGTGCAGAGGGCGAAGCTTGCCGTCGGTGCCGGGGCGGTCGTAGTCGTACAGGCGATAGGTCACGTCGCTCGACTGCTGCGTCTCCAAAATGAGCGTGCCGGTCTTGATGGCGTGCACGGTACCGGAATCAATCTGGAAAAAGTCGCCCTTGTGGATCGGCAGCACGTTGAGCATGTCGTCCCAGCGGCCGTCTTCGATCATCTGTGCAGCCTCGGCGCGGTCCTTGGCGCGCTGGCCGACGATGATCGTGGCACCGGGCTCGCAGTCCAGTACATACCAGCACTCGGTTTTGCCCAGGCTGCCGTTCTCGTGCTCGGCGGCGTACTCGTCGTTGGGATGAATCTGGATCGAAAGGTCGTCCTTGGCGTCCAGAATCTTAATGAGCAGCGGGAACTCCTTGCCCTCGCAGTCGCCAAAGAGCTCACGGTGCTCGGCCCACAGCCACGACAGCGTGTGACCGGCATACGGGCCCTCCGCAATCTGGCAGTCGCCGTTGGGATGGGCCGAGATGGCCCAGCACTCACCGATGGGACCTTCGGGAATGTCGTAGCCAAATACGGTCTCCAGCTGGCGGCCGCCCCAGATCTTCTCGTGGAAGATCGGCGTGAGTTTAATCAAATCGGACATATGCATACTCCCATAAGGTTGTGCGGGTGCCGCGTAAGACAGCTCAAAACGAGCACCCACCGGATTACAAAACTAGGCCAGCGTTACGTTGTGCAGATCAAAGCGGTCGCCTACGTTGTGCGAGATAGAATATTCAAACGCGGTGCCGCTATCCAAAAAGCCAATCTGGTTGAGCTCGAGCAGGGGAGAGCCGCGTTTGGTGTCCAGGCGCTCAGCCTCTTCCTCGGTTGCCGCTACGGCGCGAATGGTGCGGTGGAAGCTCGAAATCTTCAGCCCGCATTGCTCGCGGATGAAGCTGTAGACCGATCCATACAGGTCTTTCTTTTTAAGGCCCGGAATCAGCTCGAGGGGCATGTAGGTGTACTCGATAACGATGGGCTTCTCGTCGACCTGGCGCACGCGCACGATGTGATAGGCAAAGTCGTCCTCGGCAATTCCCAGCTGGGCAGCGACGTCTGCTGGCGGATTGACAATCGAGAAATCGTAGACCACCGAGGTCACCTTCTCCCCACGGTGCTCATGCGAAAAGCCCTGGGCACGGTCGTTCTTGCCCTGGAAAAACGCCTTGCCGGGAAGCCCCGCCGTGTCCTTAACGTAGGTGCCCGATCCGCGCCGGCTGGTAATAAGGCCTTCCTCGGTAATCTGCTCAATCGCTCGTTTGACGGTGATTTTAGAAACGCTATAGAGCTCGCAGAACTCAACGACGGTGGGCAGCTTGTCGCCCGGCTTTAGAGCGCCGTCCTCGATGCTTCGACGGATATCTGCAGCTATTGCCTCGTATTTGGGAATCATGGAACCTCCTTTCCGGCTTGATTGAGTATAAAAGAAAGTATAGTCAACACCTAAGCATCCCTATTGCGTTTTTGAAAAGTTCGAGAAAGAGAATATCTAAAAACGCTTTTCTTATTAAATAAAAGCGCCTTAAAACGAAATACAATCGAATATTGTCGTATTGAGCAGATTGATTAGTCTGGGGACGGGGCCGAGTCGTGTTGCCGTCTAACGAACTGAATCTCATGCGCTGCGTTTCCCCAGATAAAACCTGCCAAAACAAACCTGTTCCTTTTTGGTAGGTTTTTGCCTTGGGAGCGGTACCATACAGGCAATGTTTAAACGAGAAAGGTGGGCTCCCATGGAACCTAAGCAGTACTATATCGGCATTGACGTCGGCGGCACTTCGGTTAAGGAGGGCCTGTTCGACGAAGACGGTAACCTGCTTGCCAAGGCCAGCGTGCCTACGCCTCCCATCGTTGACGCTGCGGGCTTTGCCGCGGTGACCGAGGCTATCGACCAGGTGGTCGCCAAAGCCCAGATTCCGCGTGCCTTTGTGGCGGGTATTGGCCTGGCCGTTCCGTGCCCCATCCCGGCATCGGGCGATGCCAAGGTCAAGGCCAACATTGCCATTAACCTGCCCGAGCTGAGGATCGCCATTCAGGAGCACTGCCCCGACGCGGTCGTTAAGTACGAAAACGATGCCAACGCCGCTGCCATGGGCGAGGCCTGGCTCGGCTCTGCCAAGGGCGTGCAGAACGTCGTGATGGTCACCATCGGTACCGGCGTGGGCGGCGGCGTTATCGTCAACGGCGACGTGGTGTCGGGCGTTGTGGGTGCTGGCGGCGAGATTGGCCACATGTGCCTGAATCCGGCTGAGGAGCGCACTTGCGGCTGCGGCGGCCATGGCCATCTGGAGCAGTATTCCAGCGCCACCGGCGTGGTGAACAACTACCTTGCCGAGTGCAAGAAGGCGGGCGTCGAGCCCATCGAGCTCACCGGCCCCTCCGATTCCAAGGACGTGTTCCAGGCCTGCCGCGAGGGCGACAAGCTCGCGCTGGCAGCTGCCGATACCATGGCCGACTATCTCGGCCGTGCCCTGGCGCTTATTGCCAACGTGGTTGATCCCGAGATGTTCCTCATCGGCGGCGGCGCCTCCGCCTCGGCCGATGTCTACCTCGACAAGGTTCGCGAGCGCTTTAAGCAGTACGCGCTTTCCGCCTCGCGCGAGACGCCCGTCAGGGTCGCCTCGCTCGGCAACGACGCCGGCATCATCGGTGCCGCCTACGTAGCCCTGCGCGCCGCCGGTAAATAGCTGGTGCGGGGGCAGGTGGTGAAAGGGGGGGGCAGGCTTCGTCCCTGACCTCGCCTCAGCGCTTGCCCCAAATTGTGCCGCGACCCTTCCATCTCATAAGGTTCGGCGTCAGCGTGCTACCATAGCTACGTCCAAGTACACATATCAAGTGGAGGATATCCATGGCAAACGTTCTTGTCTTTGGTCACCAGAACCCCGATAACGACGCCATCATGAGCGCCGTCGTCCTGTCCCAGCTGCTCAACCAGGTTGAGTATGCCGGCAACACCTACGAGGCCTGCGCCCTTGGTCAGCTTCCGGCCGAGTCCGCCAAGCTGCTTGCCGACGCCGGCATTGCCGAGCCCCGCGTGATCGAGTCCGTCGAGGACGGTCAGCTCGTCGTTCTCACCGACCACAACGAGTCTGCCCAGTCCGTTGCCGGCCTTAAGGATGCCACGGTCTTTGGTGTCGTCGATCATCACCGCATCGGCGACTTCGAGACCGCCGGCCCGCTGCACTACATCTGCCTGCCCTGGGGCTCCAGCTGCACCATCGTCACCAAGCTCGCCGGCGTGCTCGGCGTTGAGCTTTCCGACGTCCAGGCCAAGCTGCTGCTCTCGGCCATGATGACCGACACGCTCATGCTCAAGAGCCCCACCACCACCGATGTCGACCGCGCCGTCGCTGCTAAGCTCGGCGAGCAGGTGGGCGTCGACCCGGTCAAGTTTGGCATGGAGGTCTTCCTCACCCGTCCGTCCGGCTCCTTCACCGCAGCCGAGATGGTCGGCAACGACATCAAGATGTTCGAGCCCGCTGGCAAGAAGCTGCTCATCGGCCAGTACGAGACCGTCGACAAGAGCCGCGCACTCGGCATGATCGACGAGATCCGCGAGGCCATGCGCGCCTACGCCGCCGAGAAGGGTGCCGACGGCATCGTCCTGTGCATCACCGACATCATGGAGGAGGGCTCGCAGGTCCTGCTCGAGGGCGAGACCGAGGCCGCTCAGAAGGGCCTGGACATTGCCGACGAGCACGACGGCGTCTGGATGCCGGGCGTCCTCTCCCGTAAGAAGCAGGTCGCTGCCCCCATCATGGCCGCCTGCTAGGTTTAGTTGACCGAACGCCACGACCGGATCGCGGACGCCCCGCGCTCCGGTCGTTTTTTGTGCACGGAACCGCGTTGTCTCTTGGACAGGCGTGCCCGTGCCGGTGGGCAAATAATGTTCAACCTGTGGTTCCGCTTTTCGGCTGCACTTGCGCGCATGTCGTGCAGGGTAGGCTAGATGCAAGCGTAATACGTTGGAGCGCGGCGCCGCCACTTGGGCGGGCCGTGCTTTTTTAAGACGGGAACCCTCCCGTGAAAGGAGCCGCCCATGGCAGCACCCGAGCAGCTGTTCAACGTCCGTGAGCGCAAGCGTTTTGAGCGTCACGACATTTGGGAGCGCATTGCCGAGAACGGCACGATTTCCGCCGCCGTCATGGTCTGCGCCGCCATCGCCGCCGTCATCTGCGCCAACACTGATGCCTACGAGGCCATCCATCACTTTTTGGAGACCCCGCTGTATGTGGGTCTGGGGCATTTGACGGCTGGCCTTTCCGTCGAGCTTTTCGTCAACGACTTCCTCATGGCGATCTTCTTTTTGTTGGTGGGCATTGAGCTCAAGTACGAGATGACGGTCGGCGAGCTCAAGAATCCGCGTCAGGCCATGCTTCCCATGCTGGCGGCCGTTGGCGGCGTCGTCGTTCCCGCCTGCATCTACCTGATCTTTAACCATGCCGGCGCCCGCAATGGTTGGGCTATCCCCATGGCAACCGATATTGCCTTTGCGCTGGGTGTGCTGTCGCTTTTGGGCAATCGCGTTCCCAACGGCGTGCGCGTGTTCTTCTCGACACTCGCCATCGCCGACGACCTCATCTCCATCGCCGCCATCGCCATCTTCTACGGTCAGAGCCCCAATCCGTTTTGGTTGGGCGCCGCCGCGCTTGTGACCTGCGCACTCGTGTGGCTCAACAAGACGCAGCATTACCGCCTTGCCCCATATTCGGTACTGGGTCTGCTGTTGTGGTTCTGCATGTTCAAGAGCGGCGTGCATGCCACGCTCGCTGGCGTCATCTTGGCCTTTACCATCCCGGCCAAGTGTGGCGTCAAGCTCGATAACCTCACCGATTGGTTGGGCGAGTGCCTGCCGCTGCTCGATGACCGCTACGACGATGAGGCACACATCCTGGGCCAGCACGACTTTACCGTCTCGACCACTAAGGTCGAGCGCGTCATGCACCGCGTGACCCCGCCGCTCATCCGCATGGAGCGTCTGATCTCCACGCCGGTCAACTTTGTGATCCTGCCGATCTTTGCGTTCGTGAACGCACAGGTTCGCCTGGTGGGCGTGGACATGAGCACGCTGCTCACCGACCCGGTGACGCTCGGCGTGTACTTTGGCATGCTGCTGGGCAAGCCGATCGGTATTTTTGGCATGACGTTTGCCCTGGTTAAGCTTAGGGCCTGCGAGCTGCCGCACAATGTCAACTGGCACATGATTGCCGGTGTGGGCATTCTGGGCGGCATCGGCTTTACCATGTCGATTCTCATCAGCGGCCTTGCCTTCCCGACGGCTCAGTTTGAGGTTCTGGCTGCCAAGGCCGCCATCCTTGCCGGTTCGGTCACCGCTGCCGTGCTCGGCATGATCTACATGTGCGTGGTCTGCAAACATCCCGCGCCCAAGGGTGAGTAAAAGCTCATACAAGTTCGAAAACGCCGCCTATGAACATCATCACAGGCGGCGTTTTAGTCATTGGGGACGTTCTTAAATGACTAGTCGAGAGGGACACTCTTCGCGAGTGACCGAAAAGGGCCGTCCCAAACTGTCGGCACAAAAGGAACGCCCCCAAGTGCCGCATGTCATCTGGGAAGACTGTCCCCAACAACTAGTCGTTTAAGAACGTCCCCAATGACTAGGTTTATTCCACGGTGCCGTAGACGGCGCCCCAGCCGTGGGCGGCCAAGGCGGAGTTGAGCTGGTCGCAGAGTGACTGGCGGTCGTAATAGCCGGGCGGTAGCAGGTTGACGATTTCCATGAGATCGGGTGCCAGGTCCAAGATTTCGGCCTGTACGATCAGATCCAGGCGATCGATGGCGTGGCGGTCGTAAAACAGCCCGTCGACCAGGCGTTGCAGGTCACCGAATTCCTCGGCCTGGAACGATCCGTACTCCATAGTGCCTCCTTGGTCGCCCCACGCCGGCATGCGCGGCGATTCGTAATTCATTGCGATAGACTTAATCTATCACGGCTTCATAACGTTTCGACGGTGGCGGTCTATACTTAGAAGGACTGCAATGTACCGCTTCGCGAAAGGTCGCACCCATGCAGACGATCTACCAGAAGATGGAGACCACCGAACTCGATGCCGCCATCGAGGCGCTCAAAGCCGAGGTCGCCGAGGTCAAGGCCAAGGGCCTGGCGCTCGATATGGCCCGCGGCAAGCCGTCGCCCGCCCAGGTGGACATCTCGCGCCCCATGCTTGATATCCTCAACGCCGGCGCCGATCTGCGCGACGGCAGCGTCGACTGCTCCAACTACGGCTGCTTCGAGGGCATTCCCTCGGCACGCAAGTTGGCAGGGGAGTTCCTGGGCTGCCCCGCCGAGCAGACGCTCGTGCTGGGTTCGTCGAGCCTTTTGATCGAGCACGATATCGCCGGCATGTTCTGGCGCTGCGGCTCGTGCGGCAGCGAGCCCTGGGACGCCTACGAGGCCGCGCACGACGGCAAGAAGGTCAAGTTCCTGTGCCCCGTTCCCGGCTACGATCGCCACTTTGGCATCACCGCCGACTTGGGCATCGAGAACGTCCCCGTCGCGATGACCGACAACGGCCCCGCCATGGACGAGATCGAGCGCCTCGTTGCCGCCGACGATTCCATCAAGGGTATCTGGTGCGTGCCCAAGTATTCCAATCCCACGGGCATCACCTTTAACGAGGACACTGTGCGCCGTCTGGTCGAGATGCCCACGGCCGCGCCCGATTTCCGCATCTTTTGGGACAACGCCTACTGCGTGCACGACCTGTACGACGAGCCAGACGAGCTCGCAAACATCTTTGACCTCGCTCGGGTGGCGGGCACCGAGGATCGCGTGGTGGCCTTTGCCTCGACGTCCAAGATCACCTTCCCGGGCGCCGGCATCGGCTTTATCGGTGCGAGCCCCGCGGTCATCGCCGAGTTCTCCAAGCGCCTGAAGGCCGGCCTCATCAGCGCCGACAAGCTCAACCAGCTGCGTCATGTGCGCTTCCTTCCCACCATCGAGGCGGTCAAGGAGCACATGAAAAAGCATGCCGAGTTCCTGCGCCCGCGCTTTGAGGCCGTCGAGCGCAAGCTCACCGAGGGCTTGGGCGACACGGGCTGTGCCACCTGGACGCACCCCCGCGGCGGCTACTTTGTTAGCTTTGATGGTCCCGAGGGCTCGGCCCAGAAGGTCGCCGCGCTTTGCGCCGACCTGGGCGTCAAGCTCACGCCGGCCGGTGCCACTTGGCCCTATGGCAAGGACCCGCGCGACACCAACATCCGCATCGCGCCGAGCTATCCCACGGTCGAGGACCTGGAGGCCGCGCTCGATGTGCTGGTGCTGGCCGTTAAGCTTGTCGCTGCCGAGCTTGCGCGTGCCGAGCGCGCCTAACGCGCGGCTTCCCGTACTATCCGAACTTTCAATACGTAAAGGAGCGTATACATGGATTTGGGTATTTCCACCAACCCCACGCCAGAGCTCTACACCATTAAGGTAACCGGCGAGATCGATATCTCTAACGCCGATAGCCTGCGCAATGCCATCGACCTGGCGCTCGAGCAGCCTACTGAGGCCGTTGAGCTCGATTTTGCCCAGGTGAGCTACATCGATTCGACGGGCATTGGCGTGCTCGTGGGCGCCGCGCACCACGCGGTCGACCACGGCAAGCGCTTTAGCTGCACCAATGTGCAGCCCCCGGTGATGCGCGTGGTTCAGCTGTTGGGTGTCGACCAGGAGATTTCGATCACCGCTGCATAATCTTGGCCCCAAAAGGGCGTGCCGTTTGGCATATGTTTGTGATGCGCTCGGACGTTTTGGCGTCCGGGCGCTATACTTGACCGAATGAATAGACGAGTTCCGGCCGAATGGCGCGGTGCGGGCTCGACTCACATCGAGCCTTGGAGGTATGTGTGTTTGGTATTGGAGAGGGTGAGCTCGCGATCATCGTGGTCTTCGGCTTTTTGCTGTTTGGCCCGGATAAGCTCCCGCAGATGGGCCGCACGATCGGCCGTGCCATCCGTCAGTTCCGCGAGACGCAGGAAAAGATGACGGCTGTTGTTCAGTCCGAGATCATCGATCCGGTAAGCGAGGCCGCGTCGGCCCCGGTCAAGCCCAAGAAGGCTGCCGTCGATGACGATTCCGATGCGGACGAGGATGCTGCCGAGACGGCAGCGCCCGCCAAGAAGGAGACCTTTGCCGAGCGTCGCGCCCGTCTTGCTGCCGAGAAGGCCGCAAGCGAGGGTGCTGCTGAGGGCGAAGGTGCTGCTGAGGAGCCTGCGACCGAGGGCGCCGGCGCCGGGTCCGCCGATGCCGCCGCCGAGTCCGCTTCCGCTGCCGAGCCGGAGCCCGAGCCGGCAGAGCCCACGACGGCCGATCTCTATGCCCGTCGTCCCCGCAAGCGCAAGGCCGTCGTTGACCAGCTCGCCCGCGAGCTCGAGGCCGAGGACGAAGCCGCTGCCGCCGACGCCCCGAAGGGAGGCGATGAGTAATGCCTATCGGACCTGCACGAATGCCGCTCTTCGATCATTTGGGAGAGCTTCGTCGCCGTCTGACCATCGTGGTCGTATCGGTGTTTGCCGCCGCTATCGTGCTGTATTTCGCCACGCCCGTGGTGCTCGACATCCTGGAAGACCCCATCCGCTCCTTTGTGCCGGACGGTAAGTTCTACATCACCACCACGCTCGGCGGTTTTGGCTTGCGCTTCTCGCTGGCCATCAAGATGGCCGTGGTCATGTGCACGCCCATGATTATCTGGCAGATCCTGGCATTTTTCCTGCCGGCGCTGCGCCCCAACGAGCGCAAGTGGGTCGTGCCCACGGTGCTCGCCTCGACGGTGCTGTTCTTCCTGGGCACAATCTTTTGCTACTTCATCATCATCCCTGCGGGCTTTGAGTGGCTCATCGGCGAGACCTCGGCCGTCGCTACGGCGCTGCCCGACCTGGAGAACTACGTCAACATGGAGCTGCTCTTTATGATCGGCTTTGGCGTGGCGTTTGAACTGCCGCTCATCATCTTCTACCTGTCCGTGTTCCACATCGTGTCCTACGCGGCCTTCCGCAGCGCCTGGCGCTACGTGTACGTGGGCCTGCTCGTGGGTTCGGCTGTGATCACGCCCGACGGCTCGCCCGTCACCCTGGGCCTTATGTACGGCGCCCTGCTCTCGCTCTACGAGATCTCGCTCGCTATCGCCCGCGTGGTCATTACCGCGCGCGAGGGCAAGGAGGGCCTGTTCGTGAGCCGTCTGGACCTGTTCTCGGACGACGAGGACGATGAGGAGTAAATCGGTATGCACGAGGTTGGCATTGTCAACGGCATACTCGATACGGTGATTCGCGCGGCGCGTGGGGCGGGGGCCTCGCGCGCCGTTTTGGTAACGCTACGTATCGGGGATATGACCGAGGTGGTGCGCGAGGCGCTTGACTTTGCGTGGGAGACGTTTCGCGATGAGGACCCGCTCACGCAGGACTGCGAGCTCGCGGTTGAGGAGATTCACCCACAAAGTGAATGCCTGGACTGCGGCGAGGTCTTCGACCACGATCGCTTCCACTGTCGCTGTCCCCAGTGTGGTGGCGCCAACGTGCGCCTACTGCACGGTCGCGAGCTCGATATCGCGAGTATCGAAATCGAAACCCCCGACGATTAGCCCACCAGCCACCTGGGAACGGGGTATAAAGGGGCCAAAGTAAGGAGCGCTAAGTATGGCCGAGAAAACGATTGATATTGCATCGCCGATTCTGTCGCGCAACGAGCGCCTGGCAGATCAGCTGCGTCAGAGATTTAATGAGACAAACACCTATGTGGTCAATGTGCTGTCGAGCCCCGGTTCGGGCAAGACCACTACGATTCTGGGCACCAACGAGCGCCTGCGCGACAAGGCGGGCCTGCGTTGCGCCGTC
Organism: Collinsella sp. AF14-35; assembly: GCF_003464565.1. Taxonomy (NCBI): domain Bacteria; kingdom Bacillati; phylum Actinomycetota; class Coriobacteriia; order Coriobacteriales; family Coriobacteriaceae; genus Collinsella; species Collinsella sp. AF14-35. Next base: position 3,272 of record NZ_QRZD01000027.1, on the reverse strand, counting down.
ATCGAGGGCGATATCGCCTCGGACGTCGACGCCATCACCATGAAGGAAGCCGGCATGCCCGCCATCCAGATCAACACGGGCGGCCTGTGCCACCTCGAGGGCAACATGATCATGGAGGCCGTCGACGCCTTCGACCAGGCGGTGGGTCTGGAAAACATTGACGTCATCTTTATTGAAAACGTGGGTAACCTGGTCTGCCCAGTCGACTTTGACTTGGGCGAGAACCTGTCCATCATGATCCTCTCGGTGCCCGAGGGCGACGACAAGCCCATCAAGTACCCGGGCATCTTCCAACACGCCGGCGCACAGCTGCTCAACAAGGTCGATGTGGCCCCGGCTTTCGATTTTGACATGGATAGGTATACTAAGACACTCGATGACCTCAATCCGCAGGCGCCGCGGTTTGCCGTGAGCGCGCGCAAGGGCGAGGGCATGGATGCCTGGTGCGATTGGCTCATCGGGCAGATTGAGCAAGCAAGGGCGTAAGTCGGCCGCCATGAGCGCGGGCGTAGCCGCAGAGATACGAGATAGGAGCCTCTTTTGAAGCTCATCATCGCAGAGAAAAATGACGCCGCGCGTCAGATCGCCGAGCGGCTGTCCACGGGTAAGCCCAAAAAGGACAAGGTGTACAACACCGCCATCTACCGTTTTGAGTGGAAGGGCGAGGAGTGCGTGACCATTGGCCTTGCCGGTCACATCCTGGCGCCCGATTTTTGCGACAGCGTGCTGTTCGATAAAAAGCTGGGTTGGTATTCGGTGACCGAGGACGGCGAGATGCTGCCGGCCGACATGCCCGACGGCCTAGCTCGTCCGCCCTACGACACCAAGCGCAAGCCGTTCCTTGCCGACGGCATCTCCATCAAGGGCTGGAAGCTCGAGAGCCTGCCTTACCTCACCTGGGCGCCCGTCATTAAGCTACCGGCCGAGAAGGAGCTCATTCGTTCGCTCAAGAACCTCGCTAAAAAGTCCGACAGCGTCATCATCGCCACGGACTTCGACCGCGAGGGCGAGCTGATTGGCTCGGACGCCCTCAACAAGGTGCGTGAGGTGGCGCCCGATTTGCCGGTTGCCCGCGCCCAGTACTCTTCGTTTACCAAGGCCGAGATCACGCAGGCCTTCGATAATCTCGTCTCGCTCGACCAGAACCTGGCCGATGCCGGTGAGAGCCGCCAGCACATCGACCTCATTTGGGGCGCGGTGCTCACGCGCTATCTGACGCTCGCCAAGTTCGGCGGCTTTGGCAACGTGCGCTCCGCCGGCCGCGTGCAGACACCGACGCTTGCCCTGGTGGTCGAGCGCGAGCGCGAGCGCATGGCGTTTGTGCCCGAGGACTATTGGCAGATTCGCGGCATGGGTGCCGCGCAGGGCGCTGCCGAGGACGATCGCTTTAAGATCGCGCACAAGACAGCGCGCTTTACCGACAAAGATGCTGCCGAGATGGCGTACGGCCACGTCGACGGCGCTACGACGGCGACCGTTGCCGCGGTGACCAAGCGCTCGCGTAAGCAGCAGCCGCCCACGCCGTTTGCGACGACCTCGCTGCAGGCTGCCGCCGCGGCCGAGGGCATCTCGCCTGCGCGTACGATGCGCATCGCCGAGTCCCTCTACATGGCCGGTCTCATCAGCTACCCGCGTGTCGACAACACCGTGTATCCCGCGACGCTCGATCTGGGCGCCGTGGTGAGCGACCTGGCAAAGATCAACCCGGCGCTGGCGCCCGTGTGCAAAAAGGTGCTCGCCGGCCCCATGAAGCCCACGCGCGGCAAGGTCGAGACCACCGACCACCCGCCCATCTATCCCACGGGCGAGGGCGATCCGTCCACGCTCGATGGCGGCCAGCGCAAGCTCTACGACCTCATTGCCCGCCGCTTCCTGGCGACGCTCATGGGTCCCGCGACCATCGAGAACACCAAGCTCGAGCTCGACGTCAACGGCGAGCCGTTCGTGGCTTCGGGCGACGTGCTCGTGACCCCGGGCTTCCGCGAGGCCTACCCGTATGGCCTCAAGCGCGACGAGCAGATGCCGCCGCTCGAGCAGGGCGATACGGTCGATGTGTTCGACATTAAGCTCGAGGCCAAGCAGACCGAGCCGCCCGCGCGCTACAGCCAGGGCAAGCTCGTGCAGGAGATGGAAAAGCGCGGCCTGGGCACCAAGTCCACACGCGCGAGCATCATCGAGCGCCTGTATGCCGTGCGCTACCTCAAAAACGATCCCGTGGAGCCGAGTCAGCTGGGTATCGCCATCATTGATGCGCTGTCGCAGTTTGCCCCGCGCATCACGAGCCCCGATATGACCAGCGAGCTCGACGGCGACATGACCCGCGTGGAGCGTGGCGAGGACACCGAAGAGCATGTCGTGACGCACTCGCGCGCGCTGCTGGCCGGCGTGCTCGACGAGCTGCTCAAGCATACGCAGGAGCTGGGCGACGCCATCAGCGACGCCGTCACGGCCGATGCGCGCGTGGGCGCTTGCCCCAAGTGCGGCAAGGATCTGGTTATGAAGACGAGCGCCAAGACCCGCGGCAGCTTTATCGGCTGCATGGGCTGGCCCGACTGCGATGTGACCTATCCGGTGCCGAGCGGCGTCAAGGTGAGCCCGCTCGAAGGCGAGGCCGCCGTGTGCCCCGAGTGCGGCGCGCCGCGCATCAAGTGCCAGCCGTTCCGCCAGAAGGCCTTCGAGATCTGCGTGAACCCCACGTGCCCCACCAACTACGAGCCCGACCTTAAGGTGGGCGAGTGCAAGGTGTGCGCCGAGGCAGGATGCCATGGCGACCTGATCGCGCACAAGAGCGAGAAGAGCGGCAAGCGCTTTATCCGCTGCACCAACTATGACGATTGCGGCGTGAGCTATCCGCTGCCGGCGCGTGGTAAGCTCGAGGCGACGGGCGAGACCTGCCCCGAGTGCGGCGCGCCCATCGTGGTGGTCAATACGGCGCGCGGTCCGTGGCGCATCTGCGTCAACATGGATTGCCCGACCAAGGAGAAGAAGCCCGCCCGCGGCCGCAAGACTGCGACCAAGGCGAGCACGGCGAAGAAGACGACCGCGGCCAAGAAGACGACGGCTAAGAAAGCCACTGCCGCCAAGAAGACGACCGCGAAGAGGTCGACTGCCAAGAAAACAGCCGCCGACAAGTAACGGCGCAGCCGAAACATTGCCTAAAAAAACGAGCGAGGGTCCCATGATCCTCGCTCGTTTTTTTGGGTAGTCATTGGGGACGTTCTTTAATGACTAGTCGTTTAAGAACGTCCATTACAGTCGAAATTGTCAGCCCG
>NZ_QRZD01000026.1:856-29516 GCF_003464565.1 Collinsella sp. AF14-35 | reverse complement strand
CTCGTCCTGGGCGGGAGCGCCCTGCTCGACGCCGGCTGGGGGCCGGCGCTGCGCTCGGTCGCCGACCGCGTGCTGCCCAACCCGGAGGTCACCATGTGGGCGCCCGCGCCCGAGCCCGGCAGCCACGCGAGCTCCTACGCCGACGCCACCGGGGCGGGGGCGAACTACGTCTACCTGGTGGACGCGGCGGACGACAGAGGCAATGTCCGAGAGCTCCAGCTCATCTTCTTCGGGCGGGAGTCGGACGGCGAGGGCTGGCTCGAGATCGAGGCGCGCGGCGGCTCGGGCGTGCGCTACCGCGCGTGCGACGCGGCCGAGCCGCCCGCGGCTGCGCGCAGGGCTCTGGACCGCTGAGTGCGGCGCTAGTACAATTCCGACGAGAGTTTCAGGAGGTCAACATGGCGAGGATACTGGCAGTGGATGATGAACGGGCGATCCTCGACGCGCTCGCGCGCGTCCTCGGCCGCGACGGCCATGAGGTCGTCAGGGCGGCGGACCCGACGGCGGTCCCGGGGATGGACCTCTCGCGCTTCGACCTCGTGCTCTGCGACGTCATGATGCCGGGGCTCGACGGCTTCGAGCTCGTGCGGCAGATCCGCCCGGACTTCGACGGCCCCATCGTCTTCCTGACCGCGCGCGTGGCCGAGGAGGACGCCGTGGCCGCCTACGGCCTGGGCGCCGACGACTACGTCCGCAAGCCCTTCGGGGCCGCGGAGCTGCGCGCCAAGGTCGCGGCCCATCTACGCCGTGAGCGCCGGCCGCGCTCGCACGCCCTCTCCTTCGGGGAGGTGCGGATCGACCTCGGGGCGCGCGGCCTCGCCGTGGGCGACAAGGCCGTGCTGCTCACGCCCACCGAGTACGCCATCTGCGAGTACCTCGCCCGCCACCCCGGGCAGGTCATGAGCCGCGCGCAGATACGCGAGGCGGTACTCGGCTGGGAGAGCGACGCCGACGACGCGGCCATATCCATGCAGGTCAGCCGCGCCCGGAGGAAACTCTCCGAGGCCGGCGCCGATCCGATCGCGACCGTCTGGGGGATGGGGTACAAGTGGCAGCTCTGAGGATCGGGGCGCGAGGTCGCGGCGGCATGCCGCTTTCCTTCGTCATCGCGCGCTACTTCGCCTACGCGTTCGCGGCGGTTGCCACGGCGTGGCTCGCCTCGTTCATGGTGCTCTTCGCGGCGGTCAACGCGGGCTTCGTCTACGCGGCAAGCTGGGGGCCGGCCAATGCGCGCGAGGTCGCGGAGGGCCTGGCACGCGACGGCGTCTGCGGGCAGCAGGACGTGCCGACGGCGTACCGCTACCTCATTCTGAACAAGGACGGATACGTGCTGATGACAGACCTCGAGAGCACGCGGCTCGAGGACGCGACGGAAATGGCCCGTACGGCACTCGCCGCGGATCCGGGCACAGTGGAGATCGAGGGCGGGGGTTCGGGCCTCACCTACGCCGCGTTCCCGCTCAAGGGCGGCGGGGCCTGCGCACTCGTCAGCGAGTACCTGCCGCAGTGGGTCTCGCGCGACCTCGTCGGCCTGCTTCCCAACCCGCAGAACCTCATGCTCGTCGGCGCTGCGGCGGGAAGCGCGCTCGCGCTCGCGCTCGTGGCGCGACGCGCGAGCCGCGTGATCTCGCGCAAGATGGCGCCGCTCGCGGAGGCGGCGGGGCGCGTCGGCGCGGGGGAGCTCGACTTCGCGGTCGGCAGCACCAACGTGCGCGAGGTGAACGACGTCCTCGCCGCGATGGACGCCATGCGGGCCTCCCTCGCCGAGTCGCTCGAGGCCCGCTGGGCCGCGGAGCGGGGGCAGCGCGAGCAGATGGCGTCGCTCGCCCACGACCTCAAGACGCCGCTCACCGTGCTGCGCGCCAACGCCGACTTCGTGGCGGAGGAGCTGGAAGATAAGAATGACGCCGACCTCTCGGCCGCCGCGCGCGACATAGCCGACGGTGTCGAAAGGCTCGACGGCTACGTGCGCCTGCTCATCGAGGCCTCGCGCGGGTCCGGCGGGGCGGAGAGGACCCCCATGCGGCCGGCCGAGCTCTGCGAGCAGGTTCTCGTCGAGGCCGCCCAGGTCGCCCGGGCGCGAGGCGTAGCGCTCGACGCGGCCACGGGCCCCACTGTCGCGGGCGCGCCCGAGGCCCCGCTCGACCGAACCACCCTGGCGCGAGCCGCCGCGAACCTCGTGGCCAACGCCGCCGAGCACGCACGCTCGCGCGTGGCTGTCTCCTGCGACGTCGCGGGCGGGTACCTCGTCATCGAGGTCGCCGACGACGGACCGGGCTTTTCTCCCGCCGCCCTCGAACGCGGCTGCGAGCGCCTCTTCACAGACGACTCCTCCCGCTCCTCGCGCGACGGAGACCGCCACTACGGGCTCGGCCTCCACGTCGCCTCCGAGGCCGCGAGCGCCCACGGGGGCTCCGTCTCGCTCGCCAACAGCCCCTCGGGCGGCGCGGTGGCCACCATCGCGGTCCCCCTGTGCGGGATCTGACGACTTCCTCGATGTCTACCTCGACTGCGATATGTCGCTCGTCGCGGCCGCGACGAGATGGTGTTGCGTCTGCCCCGCTTGGTGCTTCTAGCTCAAATTTGATCTGATGTAAGGCTCGTGCAATCCTGCATGGGCCGTTCTTTTGGCAATTGCTCGACCGATTCGTGGCTTGAAACACAAATTATCGAGTTAAGGAGACATGGGGTCACACAGCGGCTCTCAGAGCGCCCGCCGCACTCCCCCGCCATTACCCTGCGGCGTCCTCGTAAAGAGCCCATCCTGCTTGGCGTTTCGTTGCAACAGCCCACTTGTCCACCGATCAAGCGAACTGCTGGAATAAATACAGCGACACGCTTGTCCGTTTCAGTCGCTATATCTGTGTTAATCGCCGCGATAAATACAGCCCGTACTCGGCTGCATACCAGCTATGCGTATGTAGATTCATATCGCGTTAATAAATCGGCTCAAGCGTGTGCAAAACGCGCAAGTAGCCGCAAAAGGCGATTATCGCGCAGGTAGATTTCTGGCACCCTGTTGCTTACTGAAGATTAAGCAATTGCTTAATAACAAAAAAGGTCAGGCACTAGGTGCCTGACCTGCAAACTTCTGGTCGGGACGACTGGATTCGAACCAGCGACCCCTTGACCCCCAGTCAAGTGCGCTACCAAGCTGCGCCACGTCCCGAAGCTTTTGTTTGTTGCTGTGCTCTCGCTCGCAACAGGGAGTATATTAACCCGAAACTTTGTCGTTGCGCAAGAACTATTTTAAATATTTTGAAGCAAGTCCAAAATTATATCTGCGAGCTGGGATTTTGTTAGCACAGGAAGTTCTTGCGTACCCGCTGTGCTCACGATCCAAGCCTTGTTGGTATCGGTTCCAAAGCCCGAATCGGCGCGCGAGACATCGTTGGCGATGATCGCATCGCAGCCCTTGCGGGCCAATTTACGCTCAGCGTACTCCACGACGTTATCGGTCTCGGCTGCAAATCCGATCACACGGCGCTCGCCCTTCTGGCGCGAAAGCTCGGCCAAGATATCAACCGTCTCGACCAGTTCTATGCGATCGAGGCGTTCGTTTGCCTTTTTGAGCTTATGGTCTGCAGGGGATACGGGTGTGTAGTCGGCGACAGCCGCTGCGCAAATGGCAGCATCGGCCGTCTGAAAGGCGCCCAGTGCCGCCTGCAGCATCTCTGCGGCGGTCTGCACGCGCACGCACTCCACGCTGCGGGGGACATCGAGCGATGTCGGTCCCAGCACGAGCGTGACCGCAGCACCGCGGTGAGCGGCCTCCCCCGCCAGGGCGATGCCCATCTTGCCCGACGAACGGTTACCAATGAAGCGCACAGGGTCGATCGGTTCGTGCGTGGGGCCGGCGGTGATCACGATGTGCTTGCCCGCAAGGTCCTGGGGCGCGGGGTCGAGCACCTCGCAGATAGCTTCGACAATGTCCTCGGGCTCGCTCATGCGTCCCGTGTCCACGTCGCCGCAGGCAAGGTAGCCGCTGCCGGGCCCCACCACGTGAACGCCGCGCTCGCGCAGCGTGGCCATATTGGCCTGCGTCGCCGGCGCCTTCCACATGCCGTTGTTCATGGCCGGCGCGATCACAATGGGTCGCGGCGTAGCGAGCAGCGTGGTGGAGATGAGGTCATCGGCAATACCGTTGGACATCTTAGCGATGATATTGGCCGTCGCGGGCGCTACGACCACCAGATCGGGCTCCTGCGCCAGCGAAATGTGGTGGATGGGGTCGGAGGGGTCGTCGAATAGGCCCACCGCGACCGGTTCATTGGTGAGCGCGCGGAAGGTAAGCGGCCCCACAAACTCCGTGGCATGCTCGCTCATAACAACCTTGACGCGTGCGCCGCACTTTTGCAGCAGGCGCACGATATTGCACGACTTATAGGCGGCGATCCCGCCGGTAATGCCCAGCAGGATCGTTTTTCCCTCAAGTTGCATTGAATTGTTGGATGCCGCCGTCATCATTTAAGCTTCCTTGCTGGGAAGCACCAGCAAGCGGTGGCAATACGGGCAGTGCGTAATCTCGTTACCGTCGTGGTTGAGATCGCTCATGGACGAAGCCTGCAGCGCGGTGTGGCAGACCGTGGGGATGTTGCCCTTGATGGTCTCGACGGCCAGGCCACGGAACTGCTTGAGCAGGCGCTCGTAGTCGGCGAGCACATCGGCAGGCAGCGTAGCGGCAAGGGCGAAGCGCTCCTTGGTGGCGGCGTCAATCTGAGCCTGGAGGTCGGCGGCCTTGGCACGGGTGGCCTTGGTATCGGCCTTCACGCCCTTCTCGAACTTGGCGATGATGGCCTGCGCACGAGTCTCGCGGTCGCGCGCCTCCTTATGGGCGGCAACGACATCCTTGCGGGTGTGCTCGATCTTGTCCAGACGCTTTGCCAGGGTGGCGAGCTCGTTCTCCAGGTCCTGCACCTCGCGGTAATCAGAACCGTCGACGTGACGCTTCTTGGCAGCCTCGATGGCGCTATTGGTCTGAATCTCGGTGGTGTTGAGATCGTCGAGCTCAATGTCCAGATCCTTGCGCTGGGCGTAGAGCTTGGTCATCTCGGACTTAAGCTTCACATAGGTCTTGCGCTTGGAAGCGAGCTCCTTGAGCTCCGGCATATTGGCAAGTTCGCTCTTGTTGCGCGCGAGCTCCAAATCGATCTGTTGCAGCTTGAGTAGCGTAGCGCCGGCGCTCATAAGTTCTCTCCTTTTGTCACAGTCCACCATTGGCAAGGGTTCAGTATTTTAATCGCATGACGGGGGTCGACCCCGGCGTCAACTGCAGAGTTCATCAATATATCAACGAACGGCTCTTCGGAGCGGTCGTGCCCGAGAAGGATCACGCCCAGGCCACGTAAGGCAAGGTCCTGCACCACGTGGTAGCCGGCTTCTCCAGTCACAATTACATCTGCGCCTGCGGCGATGGCAAGCTCTCCAAAATCGCCGAGGGAGCCGCCCAGAATGGCGACGGTGCGGCACGGGCGCCCGCCATCGCCCCATACGCGCGGGTCGCTGCCATAGGCCGTGGCAGCACGTATGGCAAGATCGCGCAGGTTGCAGACATCGTGGATGGTCGCGAGTGCGCCCAGACCAGTGAGCTCAGGCTCGTCCACATGCTCCAGCGAGCTCATGGGCTCTGCGCCCAGCAACTCGCTCAGGCGAACGCGCGCTTCGTGCGAGCGGTCCAGGTTGGTGTGAAGCGAGATGATGCTCACGCCGCAACGAGCCGTCTCGTACAGCGCGGCGCTGCACTGGGGACGCGCAGGATCGGCCGGACAAAAGGCCTCGGGCGCCTTGATATAGATGGGATGATGCGTCAGCAGCACGTTGGCGCCGGACTCCAGGGCGCGGTGCACGTTGGCCTCGGTCGCGTCGAGTGCGCAGGCGAGGCCGTGAATCTCGTCGTCGGGGTTGCCAACGGATAAGCCTACGTGGTCCCAGCCCTCGGCGTCCGCCCTGGGGTAGCGCGCCAGCAGCGCACGTTCAAGCTCGGCGACGATCATGCGGCGCCTACGATCGAAAGCAGCGTCTGGGCGAACTCATCCAGGTCGGCAGGGTTCACGCGGTCATCAAACGAGATACGCAGTGCACCCAGCGCCTGCTCGCGACCAATGCCCATGGCGCTGAGCACGTGGCTCGGGTCCATGCTGCCGCTCGAGCAAGCCGATCCGGCCGAAACCTCAAAGCCGGCGGCATCGAGCTTGATGATGAGCTCTTCGGAGTCCATGCCGTCAACGTAGATCGAAACCATACCTGGCAGACGATCGGCCTGCGCGTAGTCGCCCATCGTGGCGTGAATGCGAGGATGGACCGTAAGCGTGGCGTAGAGCTTGTCGGACAAGGCCTGCAGTTCCGCGCGCTCCTGGGCCACGTGGGGCGCCAGCGTGCAGGCGGCAGCGGCAAAAGCCAGCTGCGTGCGCAGATCCTGCGTACCGGCGCGACGGCCAGCTTCCTGTCCACCGCCAAAGATGCGCGGACGCAGCGGCGTGCGGCTCTTAAGGTAGAGCGCGCCGGATGCCACAGGGCCGCCGATCTTGTGCGCGGCAACGGTCATGGCATCGACGCCCAGCTCGGTGACATCGAGCGGAATATGCAAGTAGCCCTGGATGGCATCGGTATGAAACAAGGCTCCGGCAGCATGTGCGGCAGCGGCCAGCTCGCGGATTGGCTGCACCACGCCGGTCTCGTTGTTGGCGACCATAATGCTCACGAGCGCAACATCGTCGCCTAGCAGCTCGACAAGAGCGGCAGGCTCAATGTAGCCCGCGCGGCAGGGCTGCACCATGTCGACGGTAAAGCCGGCGGCACGCAGGAGCGGCAGGTTGTCCAAAATCGAATCGTGCTCGATGGCCGAAACGATGACACGGTCGTGCTTGCGATCGCGCTGACGAGCGCCCTCGGCAAGACCGAGCAGCGCCAGCTGGTTGGCCTCGGTGCCGCCGTTGGTAAGGATAATCTCGGACGGGCGAACGCGTGCGCCAAAGCTACGGGCGATCTCGCGACGGGCGACTTCCAGGCGTGCAGCGGCCCTGCGGCCAAGCGAGTGCAGTGAGTTGGGGTTGACGCCGGCAAGCTCGCTGTCGTCATATTCGCGCTGCGCAAGGCGCGCCTCGGCGCGCATGGGCGTCGAGGCGGCATAGTCAAGATTCACGGGTATGCGGTTTTGACCTGCGGTCATAAGGGTTTATGCCTCCTGTGCGGCCTCGTTGCCCAGTTTCTGCAGCAGCGCAACCTCGGCGGCGGGATCTTCGGACTTAAATACGGCAGAACCGGCCACGAGCACGTTGGCGCCAGCCTTGACGACCTCGGCGATGTTTTTGGAAGAGATGCCGCCATCGACCTCGATCAGAGGCGACACGCCGTGGCGCTCGCACATGGCCGTAAGCTCGTGCAGTTTGGCAATAGTACCAGGGATAAAGCTCTGCCCGCCAAAGCCAGGGTTCACGCTCATCAGCAGCACCATGTCGACAACGTCGATGATGCTTTCGAGCACGCAGACGGGGGTGGCGGGGTTGAGCACCACGCCGGCCTTGACGCCGCGCTGCTGCAGATGCGTGAGCGTGCGGTGCAGGTGTGTGGAGGCCTCGTAGTGCACGGTGATCATATCGGCACCGGCGTCGGCGTACCAATCAACCGTCTCGTCGGGGTTCGACACCATCAGGTGCGCGTCGACCGGCACGTCGGTGGAGCGCTTGACGGCCTTGAGGATGTCAACGCCAAAAGTCAGGTTGCCGGTAAAGTGACCGTCCATGACGTCGAAGTGCACGTAGTCGGCGCCGGCAATCTTGTCGAGCTCGCCCTTGAGGTTGGCCATGTCGGCCGAAAGGACGGAAGGAGCGATTTTGATGGAACCCATGGTAGATGCCTTTCTGCGCTAGTCGGTGAGTCCGTAGAACTCATGCGATGGGACGCGGTCGGTGAGAATCTCGAGCGCCCTATCCAAAGTAACACCGTTGTAGAGCGTTTGCTCCACGGCAAAGGTGAGCGGAATGTCAACGCCCAGTGAACGGGCGAGCTCGCTGACGCTGCGGGCCGCGACGGCACCCTCGACCACCATATGCGTGCGGGCCTGGTACTCGTCGAGCGACACGCCGTGAGCAAACTCGTAGCCAAAGGTGCGGTTGCGCGAATGCTCCGAGGTGCAGGTGGCGATGAGGTCACCCATGCCGGCAAGTCCCATACAGGTCATGGCCTGGCCGCCGCGGGCATGCACCAGGCGACTGATCTCGGCCAAGCCGCGCGTCATGATAAGGGCGAGCGTATTGTCGCCCACGCCCGAGCCGGCGGAGATGCCGCACACGATGGCGATGACGTTTTTCATGGCGCCGCAGACCTCAACACCGGTCATGTCCTGCGACAGATAGATTCGGAAGGCCGTGGAAAGCAACAGCTCCTTAAAGGTCTTCCCCACCTGTGTGTCTTCACTGGCGATGACGGCGGCCGAAAATCCGCCACGGCAGATCTCCTCGGCATGGTTGGGGCCCGAGAGTGCTGCCACGCGCGACTCGTTGCCGATTTCGCTGGCAATGACCTCGCTCATGAGCAGGCCGGACTCGGGCTCAATACCCTTGGTAAGACAGAGCGTCGGGGTGTCGGCGGCGATAAAGGGTGCCGCCTGGTGGCAGACGTCGCGCAGGTGCGTCGAAGGCGCGGCAAAGATGATGACCTCGGCGCCGTCGAGCGCCTGGGCCAGGTCCGTCGTGGCGACAACGTTTTCCGGCAGCACGTAGTCCACCAGATAGCGGGGGTTACGATGCTCGCCGTTAATGCCGGCGGCCGTCTGCTCGCTATGGGCCCACATGGTCACACGCTCGGCTCGCGCGGCGGCAAGGCCGGCGACGGCGGTTCCCCAGGAGCCGGAGCCAATCAGCGCAACATTCATGACTCTCTCCTACTTATCGTCGGGCTCGGTGACGCGCTTGGTAAACGAGAGTTTGGACTCCTTACCCGTCATGAGCTTTTTGATGTTCGCACGATGGGCCCACACCACGGTGATGCCGATCATCGCCATGCAAAACTTGAGGCCCAGGCTGCTGTACGGAAAGACCGCGCAGACGGCGATGGGAAGACCGATGGCGGCGGCAAGTGAGCCCACCGACACGTACTTGGTGATGGCGACGGCCACAATAAACATGCCCAGCAGCGACAGACCAATGGGCCAGTACCAGGCAAGAATCACGCCCAGGCCCACAGCGATACCCTTACCGCCGTGGAAGTTAAGGTAGGGCGAGAAGATGTGTCCCCACACGGCAGCCAGGCAGATGACGCCGAGCATCCAGTCGCCGGCGGCACCGGGAGCCATGATGCTCACAGGGAAGCCATAGCCCACGCTCGCGATGAGCGGACGCGCGATAAGGACGCAGATGGCGCCCTTCAGGCAGTCGAGCAGCAACGTGAGCGCTGCCACCTTGGGGCCGGCCACGCGCAGGGCGTTGGTGGTGCCGATGTTGCCGGAGCCCGCTTTGCGAATATCGGTGTGGTTGAACACGCGGCCCAGGATCAGGCCAAACGGAATCGCTCCGATAAAGAACGATACCACGGCGCAGATGGCGGTCAGCAGAATCGGATTAAGCATCCTTTTGCTCCTTCTTCCTAAAGAAGAGTCGGATGGGCGTACCGGCGAAGTTGAAGGTCGAGCGCATGCGGTTCTCCACGTAACGCTGGTAGGTGTCATTGACCAGGTCGCTGTGGTTGACGAAGAACGTAAACGTCGGCGGGTTGACGCCCGTCTGGGTCACGTAGTGCATGCGCAGGCGGCGCTTGCCGTCCACCACGGTGTGGCCAAACTCGCGCAGGTCGGTGAGGAACGTGTTGAGGCGCGAGGTGGCGATCTTTTGCGAACGCGTCTTCTCGGCGGCGTCGACCATGGCCCAGATCTTCTCGACGCTGCGACCGGTGAGGGCAGAGATGCGCAGGTACTGGGCCCAGGGAGCCATGACACCCAGACGGCGGTCGACGGTCTCCATGCAGGCCTCGCGCTTGCGGTCATCGTCGAGCAGATCCCACTTGTTGAGCAGCACCACGATGGCACAGCCGCGCTCGATGGCAAGACCCATGACCTTCTGGTCCTGCTCGGTGACGCCCACGGAGGCATCGACGACGAGCAGCGCCACGTCGGCGCGGTCGATGGCGCGCAGGCCGCGGACCATGGAGTAGTACTCGATGTTCTCGTACACGGTGCTCTTTTTGCGAATGCCCGCGGTATCGACCATGCGGTAGTGCTTGCCGTCGCGCTCGACGACGGTATCGATGGCGTCGCGCGTGGTGCCGGCGATGTTAGACACGATGGAGCGATCGGCGCCCAGGATGCGGTTGAACAGTGAAGACTTGCCGGCGTTGGGTCGACCGATGATGGCGACGTTGAGCGTGTCGGGGAACTCGTCGGCGACCTCGTCCTCCTCCTCGGGGAGCAGAGCCACGATGTCGTCGAGCAAGTCGCCCGTGCCATGGCCGTGCAGGGCCGAGAGCGGCGTGGGCTCACCGATGCCGAGCGAATAGAACTCCCAGATGTTGTCGTTCTCGCGATCGGGATTGTCGAGCTTGTTCACCAGCAGAAAGACCGGCTTGTCGGAGCGCTTGAGCATGCGGGCGACCGACTCGTCCTCCTCGGTGACGCCGGTGCGGCCGTCGACCACAAACAGGATGACGGCGGCTTCCTCGGCGGCGGCTAGTGCCTGGTCGCGGATGGACGTGGCAAAGACGTCATCGCTCTTGAGCGGCTCGATGCCGCCCGTGTCGACGATGGTGAACTCGCGGCCGTTCCAATCGGCCGTGTGGTATGAGCGGTCGCGCGTGACGCCGCGGGACTCGTGGACGATGGCGTCCGAGGTCTGGGCCAGGCGGTTAACGAGCGTGGACTTGCCCACGTTGGGGCGTCCGACGACGGCGACGATAGGTTTCATCTGCTCTCCTTTAATGGGTAGGGTCAGCGGAATTAGTAGAGTCGGCAGGCACAATGCCAAGGATGTGCTCCAGGGTATCGAGCAGCTCATGCGGCATGGTCGATACCACATGAACCTCGGCGCCGCGACTGGTAAGGCTTGCGAGTAAATCGTCACGATGATACTCGTCAAGTGTCATGCCGTCAGCGTTGAACATGAGCTTAGGCACAAAGAGCATAACCCCCGATAGGTCTTGCGACAGCTGCTCCAGGATGTCGCTCGCGACGATGAGGCCGGTCACGTCCACGTTGCCGCCAAAGTAGCGGTTTTTGATGGCCGTGACGGTGCCGGCGAGGCCGTGCGGCGATTCCACAAAGCGCGCGACCGTATCGCGCGCGCTGGCGCCCGAGAGGCACAGCAGGTGCTGGCCGCGGGCTGTGATGGCTTCGCGGACGCGGGCCAGACGCTCGGCGTCGGCGGCGAGCACGTTGTCGGTCTCATCCAGATACGAGCGGATCATGCCGATGCCGTCGTAGTACTGCGGGTAGCCGTCGTAAAAGTCCGCCTCGGGAGGCTCGATGCCGGCGTCCAGATAGAACTCGTCGCTCATCTGGAAGGTGTGGCGGCCAAAGCGCTCGAAGGCACGGTCCTGGAAGGGCCGGATCATGGCAATGGTTTCGCGCGCCAGTTCGGGCTTATCGCTGTAGGACCAGCTAAAGCGGTTTTGGTGCTTGGTAAAACCGAGCGGCACAATGCCCAGGCTGGTGATCTGCTCATGCTCCTCGCAATAGCGCAGGGTCTTTTCCAGCTCCTCGCCGTCGTTCATGCCGGGGCACAGCACGATCTGCGCGTGAATCTCGATGCCAGCTGCCATGATGGCCTCGAGCACGTCCATGCCGCGTTGGGCGTTGCGGCCCATCATGCGGCGGCGAACGTCGGGGCTCACGGCGTGGACCGACACGTTCATCGGACTCATGTTGCGATCGATAACGTTTTGCACGTCCTCGTCGGAAAGGTTGGTCAGCGTGACAAAGTTACCTTGTAAAAAGCTCAGGCGATAGTCGTCGTCACGAATGTAGAGCGTGGGGCGGCCGCCCTTGGGCAGCATGGTCATAAAGCAGAACACACAGGCGTTGACACAGGTACGCATGCCGTCAAAGATGGGGCCGTCGAACACAAGGCCCCAATCCTCACCCGGGAAGCGGTCGAGCTCGACGGGGGTGACGGTGTTGTCGCGCGGGTCGAAAACCTCCAACTCGACGGTGTCGTCATCTGCCTCCCAGAGCCACACGATCATGTCGGTGAGCTGCTCGCCGTTGACCGTGAGCACGCGCATGCCCGGCTCGATACCCACATCCCATGCGGGCGATTCGGGACGCACGTTCTTAACGAGCGCACCCTCACCCGGCTCGGGGTCGCGGCTGCGCCCGTAATCGGCCACCTCGGCGGCGTATGCGGGTACGGTCTGGTCCATGATTAGCGGCAAAGCTCCTTGATGCGCGCAACGGCGCGTTCGATGTGTTCTTGCGGGGTGGAGGCTCCGGCGGTGATGCCGATGTGGCGCGCGCTGGCAAACCATGCGGCCTCAAGCTCGGAAGCTTCCTCGATGTGATGCGTGTGCTCGCAGGCATCGGCACAAATCTGCGCCAGGCGGCGCGTGTTGCCCGAATTTTTGCCGCCCACGACGACCATGCAATCACAGCGGTTGGCGAGGGTTGCTGCCGCCTGCTGGCGCTCGCTCGTGGCGGCGCAGATGGTGTTGATCACGCGCAGCTCCTGCACGCGCGGGGCGATGGAGGCCACAACCTCGGCCAGGTTCTGCGCGGTTTGGGTGGTCTGCACAACCAGGCCCACCTTGCCCTTGAGCGGCAGCGCGTCCGCATCGGCGGCACAGCTCACGACTCGAGCGTCATCGCCGGCGTGGCCCAGAATGCCCTCGACCTCGGGGTGGCCCGGCTCGCCCACGACGATTACGCGGTAGCCCTCGCGCACCAGGCGCTCGGCCGCCACATGAACCTTCTTCACGTAGGGGCAGGTGGCATCGACCACGTTGAGGCCACGCTCACGAGCGGCCTCGATCACCTGCGGCACCACGCCGTGGGCGCGGATGATCACGGTGCCCGACACGACGTCGTCCAAGGTGTCTGCCAGACCAACGCTCGCCTCGGCAAGCTCGCGCACCACAATGGGGTTATGAATGAGCGGGCCCAGGGTGTGGACCTGAGTGTTCTCCCCTGGCTGCGGTGCGGCGGCCAGCGCCATGTCGAGCGCGCGCTGCACGCCGTAGCAGGTGCCAGCGTGGGCAGCGATTTCGATCGTGGGGACGTCTGCCTTGCCGGGCACAGCCTCGACGGTGTTCATGATTTTATCGCCCATGGCTAGAACCTACCCGGGTGCTCGGCGCACAGCTCGTCGCGCATGGCGTAGACACGGCTCATAGCCTCGGACTCAAACCAAGACAGGCGCTCCTTGCGCTTGAGCTCGGTCGGAGCGTCGGTTAGCGAGACGGCCTTGCCGGCGCGGATCCAGCACTTCCTGGGGCGCATGAGCTTTTTGCCCTTAGGCGTGATGTCGGACCAGCCACAAATGGCGAGGGGGTTGACGGGCGCCTTGCCCATCTGGGCGATAAGCGCAAAGCCGCCATGGACCTCAGGCTTAATCTCGCGCGAGCGGATGCGCGTGCCCTCGGGGAAGATCAGGACGTCTTCACCGCGTTGCAGTGCATGCTGGGCGGCGCGCAGGCACTTCATGTCGGCGGTGCCGCGCTCGACGGGAATACCGCCCACGCGGCTAAAGGCCCAGCGCACGATCTTGCTCTTGGCAAACTCGGACTTAAAGATGGGGCGGATGCGGCGGCCGCCAAAGAACAGCGCCGTCTCCACGGCCAAGAGTTCGGCCATCGAGGTGTGGTTGCAGATGACTACGCTGCCGCGGCCGTCCTGGCGCTCAAACAGCAGGTCGGCGTCCTCGACCTTCCAGCGCCACATGAGCTTGGAGAAGACCCACAGGATGCCCATGACTACGGCGACAGTGCCGCGGATGAGCGCCGGGAACTCGGCGTAGGGGGCGTTGTAATAATCCTCGGGCGTCTGCTTAAACAGGCGCATGGGCTACCTCCTTTGGTTGATGAGGTCCTCGATAATGCGTACGACCTCGTCGATGGTGTGGGCGGTGGAGTCGACGTGCACGGCGTCCTCGGCGGGAACGAGCGGTGCGACCTCACGGCTGCTGTCGAGCTTGTCGCGCTGTTTGAGGGCATCGAGGGTCTCGTCGACCTCGACCTCGAGCTGTGGGGCGGTAAGCGGCTGGGCGTCGTTTTGGTGGCGCTGCAGCACGCGGCGGCGGGCACGCTCACGCGGGTCGGCGGTCAGGAATACCTTGACCTGCGCGTTGGGGAATACAACGGTGCCGATGTCGCGGCCCTCGGCCACGATATCGCGGTCCTCGGCGGCGCGGCGCTGATGGATGAGCATGGCGGCGCGTACACCCGGGTAGGCCGAGACCTTGGAGACGTTGGCGTCCACCTGCGGGGTGCGGATGGCAGCCGATGCGTCCTGTCCGTCGATGGTCAGGCGCGTGTCCTCGCCGGTGCCGTTGGTAAAGCGGATCTCGATCTGCTTGGCGAGGGCGTCGATGGCCGCCTCGTCGTCCAGGTCGATGCCGCGGTCGAGTGCGGCGAAGGTGACGGCGCGATACATGGCGCCCGTGTCGAGCTTGTTAAAGCCCAGCTGGCGGGCGATCTCCTTGGCGATGGTGGACTTGCCAGAACCGGCGGGGCCGTCGATGGCGACGATCATGCAATGCTTCCTTTCGGTGGTTGACGTGCTGGTATGATGCGGGGATGCTGCTTGCTGGCGGACTGACTAGCCCGTGTAGCGCTCGCGATAGGTATTGCGCTTGGGCGCGGAGCCGTGGCTGCCGTGGTGACGTGTGTGGCTTGCGGTGTTGGTCGCCGGCGCGGCAGCGCGCTTGGAGCTGGCCTGATTGGGCGGGATGCCGCCGGCCTTGAGGATTTGCACCTCGCGGTCGGTGAGTTCGCGCCACGAGCCCTTGGCCACATCCTTGAGCTCCAGGCCGGCAAAGTTGCAGCGGTGCAGGCGGATCACCGGATGGTGGATCTTGCTCAGCATGCGCTTGACCTGGTTCTTGCGTCCCTCGCGGATGATGACCTCCACGGCGGTGGTGCCGGGCTTGACGCCTTGCGGTGCCACGGTCTCTGCCTCGCGCGCGCTAATAACGCGGCAGATCGCCGGCTGGCACAGGCCGTCGTCGAGCTCGATGCCGCGACGGAGTGGTTCCAAGTCGCGATCGGTCAGGTGGCCGTCCACGAGCGCCTGATAGGTCTTGTAGACGTGCTTGCTGGGGTGCAGCAGATCCTGCGACAGGTCGCCGTCAGTGGTAAAGAGCAACAGGCCCGTGGTGTCGCGGTCCAGACGACCCACCGGGAAGAGCCCCGGAAAGCGGTCGCGCGGGACCAGGTCGGCCACGCAAGGGCGTTCTTGCGGATCGCTCATGGTGGTGAGGTAGCCGGTCGGCTTGTAGAGCATCAGGTACACGGCGCCCTGGTTGAGCTTGACGGGCATGCCGTCGACCTCGATGTGGTCGCGGTCGACGTCGACCTTAGTGCCCAGTTCGGTCGCGACCACGCCGTTAACAGTCACGCGGCCGGCGGTCATCAGGTCCTCCGACCCGCGGCGGCTCGCAACGCCCGCACGCGCCAAAAAGCGCTGCAGGCGCATGGTGTGCGGGTAGACGGGCTGGGAGTCGGTCGCGGGCGCGCCCATGACGCCGGCGATGTGCGTCTCCCCTGCTTCGTTAGTCCTCGTCATGCATATCCTCCGAGCTGTCACCGCTGATCAGGATCTCTTCATCTGCGTCGTCCTCAACATCGGTATCAATCAGTTCGCGCTCTTCGTCCAAGTCCTCGGCCTGCTCCTCGAGCGTGGACTGAATGCTGCGGCCGCTCAGGCGCTCGCGGATAAACTGACGCGACTGCTCATCGGGGGCAAACTGCTCCAGGTCGGGCAGGTCGCGGGTGGAGCGCAGGCCGAACTTTTCCAAGAAGGCGTTGGTCGTGCCGTAGATGATGGCCTGACCGCGCTCGGGGTCGCGGCCAAGCTCTCGCACCAGGCCCTTATCCACGAGCGATGCGATGACGCCGTCGGAGTTGACGCCGCGAATGCCTTTGACCACCTCGCGCGTGACGGGCTGGTGGTAGGCTATGACGGCGAGTGTCTCGAGCGCCGCCTGCGACAGTTTTTGCGTGTCCCAACTCAGCACATAGGCCTCGACCACATCGTGGTAGGCGGGGTGTGTGAACAGGCGCCAGCCGCCAGCGACCTCGCGCAGCTGAAAGCCGCGATTGGCCTCCTCGTACTCAACTTTGAGCTCGGCTAAAAGCGACGCGCACTCGCCCGGGGCGATATCCAGCGCACCTGCCAGCGCAGGTGCGCTTACGGGGTCGCTCGACACCAGCAGCAGCGCCTCGAGGGCGCCTTTGAGGCTGTTTGCCTCTAGCGTGGAAAGGGTTGACATGGTTGCCGCTCCTATTCGGTGAGCTCGGGGCCCTCGCCGGGCACGTATGCCTCGGCGCCCTCGACGCGGTTGATTTGAATGGTTCCAAAAATCTCGTCCTGGCTCAATGTGAGCGAGCCGCGCTTGGCGAGCTCCAACATGGCCAGGAAGGTGACGACGAGCTGCTCGGTGGTGGCGTCGCCGTCCAGCAGCTCGCGGAAGGTGCAGGTTTGGTGCGCCATGGTAAAGCGGTCGACCGAGGCCACGGTCAGGTCGAGCGGCACGCGATGCGGTGCCACGTGCTCGGCCTCCAGCAGGAAGGTCTGGCGCTTGCCGTCCAGGTCGGCGCAGATGACGGCGAGGCCGCGCAGGGTAATGCCGGCCAGATAGTCGGGCATAAGGCCCAAGAACTCGGGGTCGGGGCCGGCCACGCGCGGATGCATGCGGCTCTCGGCCTGCATGCGCGCGCCAAGGGCCGCCGCCGCGCCCTTAAACTGCTTGTAGGCGATCAGGCGCTGGATCAGGACCTCGCGCAGGGCATCGCCGTCGAGCGCGCTGAGTTCCTCGAGATCTTCGTCGTCCTCATCATCTTCTTCGGTGTTGCGCGGGGCCTCCTGGGGCACCAGCGAGGCAGCCTTGATGTCCAAAAGGGTTGCCGCGACCAGCAAAAAGTCACTCGCCACATCTAGGTCCAGTGCCTCGATGCGCTCGACCTCGGCAAGGTATTGCTCGGCCACCTCGCTGATCGAGATGGCGCCGATATCTACTTTTTGGCGGGTTACCAGCTGCAGCAGCAGGTCGAACGGTCCGCTGTAGACCTGCGTCGACACGCGATACGACATCTTCGACCTCCTTTGACGGCGCCTTCGCGGCGCGGTTTGGGTGCATGTTGCGACCGTTTTGCACGGTCGACCTGTAAGTTTACCCTAGATGCCGGCGATTGCGAAGTTGAGCAGATGCTCCGCCAGCGGATACACGGTAACGTCGAAATACCGTCCGATCACGTCGATGCCGGTCCACATGGGCAGCAGGTACAGCACCAGGATGAGGATGGGCATGGCGTATTGATGCAGGCGATAGTAGTTGGCGAGCGTTTTGCCTTTGAGGAACGGCACGATAATCGACGAGCCGTCGAGCGGCGGGATCGGGATGAGGTTAAAGAACGCGAGCGACAGGTTGACCACGATAAAGGTGGCGCCGAAGTTCATGATTTGGGACGCCACGGCAAAGGACATGCTGGCGTAGAGGTTGCCGTATGCCGCGTGCATGAGGGCGGCCGCGAGACACGCGAGGGCGATGTTCGATGCGGGGCCGGCTGCGCTCACCAGGACCTCGTCGCGTTTGGGGTGCTTGAGGTTGTTGAGGTAGACGGGCACGGGTTTGGCAAAGGCGAACACCGGGCCGCCGGCGGCAAGCATGAGTAGCGGCAAGATGACGGTGCCAAATGGGTCGATGTGATTGAGTGGGTTGAGCGAGACGCGGCCGCGCGAACGGGCCGTCTTGTCGCCGAGCGCCCAGGCTGCGGCGGCGTGCGCGCTCTCGTGGATAACGATGCCCACGATGACGGCGACAGCGCTGGCGAGCAGGTTCATGAGGTAGCTGCTGGACATGGCGCTCCCCTAGCGGACGCGGCGCGAGGCGCGCGTGAGCAGGTAATCGCCCACAAACAGGATCACGGCGACGATGGCGTAATCCAGGCGGAACACACCGCCAAAGGGCGACGTGATGACGCCGTAGCCGGCGATGGCGCTCGGAAGGGCGCGCGAAAGCTCAACGACAAAGCCCACGATCTGCAGCTTGGCGGTGAGGCCGCTAAAGCACAGCAGCACGGTCATCGCGCTCATAAAGATGCCGCAGATACGACAGACGATGGCGATGATGCTCATCGCCACGGCAGCGGCCTTACGAGAGTTCACGCGCGGTCTCCTCTTCGATCTGGGTGGAAAGCTCCAGCCATTCGTCCTCGAGCTTGGGCAGCTCTTGCTTAAGGCTGTTATATTCCCCCAGCGCGGCGTTGAACTTGTCCTGATCGGCATAAAGCTCTTCACTTGCCATCAATTCCATAAGCTCGTCATAGCGGGCGCGCTTTTTGTCGAGCTCTGCCTCGATCTTCTTGAGCTGGTTGCGCACGCCCTTGAGCTTTTTGTTGAGCGCGGCGCGGGCCTGGGCCTCGGCGCGTTTTTGCTCTTTGGTCTTTTTGCCCTCGGCAGGCTTGGGGGCCGCGGCGGGGCTACTGGCCTGGACGGCGTTGGCGGCATTGTTGCTCTTGCTTGCCACCGGCGCGCTCTCCCCTGCCGCCTCAGCAGCGGCGCGGGCAGCGAGATCCTCGCGCTTGTAGAGGTAGTAGTCGTAGTCGCCGTCATAGACCGTGACCTTGCCATCACGGATGTCGATCACGCGGTTGGCCACGGCGCGCACCAGGTGCTCGTCGTGGCTGATCAACACGATGGTGCCGGGGAAGTTTTGCAGGGCGTTCTCGAGCATGTCCACCGAGTCGATGTCCAGGTGGTTGGTGGGCTCGTCCAGGCATAGAAGCGCCTCGGGCGCCACGAGCATCTTGGCGAGCGCCAGGCGCGCTTTTTCGCCGCCGGAGAGGACGCGGACCTGCTTTTCGATTGCGTCATTGTCGCTAAACAGGAAGGCGCCCAGCAAGCTGCGCTGTTGCGGCACGGTCCACTTGGGCGTGACGGTGTCGATCTCTTGCAGGACGGTGTTCGATTCGGTCATGCCCTCGAGCGCGTGCTGGGCATAGTAGGCGACGCCCACGTTGGTGCCCAGGTCGCGGGTGCCGGAGGTAGGCGGCTCCAGGCCGGCGATGATCTTCATGAGCGTGGACTTGCCGGCGCCGTTGGGGCCGACGAGCGCCACGTGCTCGCCGCGGTAGAGCTTGAGGTCGATGTCGCTGTAGATGTGCTTGTCGCCGTAGGATTTGGAGACGCCCTCCAGGCCCACGACCATGTCGCCGGAGCGCGGCGGGTCGGGGAACTTAAAGTCGATGTGCTTGTGGCCCTCGGGCAGAATGACGAGCTCCTTTTTGATCTGCTCGATCTTGCGGATGCGCTCCTGCGCCTGGGCGGCCTTGGTGGGCTTGTAGCGGAACTTGTCGACGAAGACCTGCATGTGGGCGATGTCGCGTTCCTGGGCGGCGCGCTTGGCGCGCATCTGCTCCAGGTTGTCCTCGCGCTGCTTGAGATAGCTGCTGTAGTTGCCGGTGTAGGTGGTCACGCGGCGGTTTTCGAGCGCGGCGACGTGGTCGACGCAGGCGTCCATGAAGGCGCGGTCGTGACTGACGATGAGCACGGCGCCGTCGTAGTTGGCGATAAAGCCGCGCAGCCACTGGACGCTCTCGAGGTCCAGGTGGTTGGTGGGCTCGTCCAGCAGCAGCAGGTCGGGGTGGCGCAGGAAGAGCTTTGCAAGCGCGATGCGCATCTGCCAGCCGCCCGAGAACTCGGAGCACGGGCGCTCAAAGTCGGTGACCTTAAAGCCAAGGCCGGACAGGATCTTGCGGGCGTTGCTCTCGAGCTCGTAGCCGCCCAGGTGCTCAAAGCGGTCCTGGACCTGGCCGTACTCGTTAAGGAGCGCGTCGACGTCTTTGCCCTTCTCGGAGAGCTCGGTGATCTGGGCCTGCAGCTCGTTGGCGCGCTCGCCCATGCGGCGAATTTCCTTGGCGGCGGCCATGACCTCGGCGAGGATGGTGGTGTCCTTTTGCTCCAGGTTGGTTTCCTGCTCTAGATAGCCCACCTGGCAGTCCTTGGCGTACTGGACCTGGCCGGCGTCGGGGCTGTCGATGCCCATGATGATTTTGAGCATGGTGGTTTTGCCGGCGCCGTTAGGGCCCACGAGCGCGAAGCGCTCGCCGGGGTTGATCTGGAAGGACGCGCCGCTAAAGAGGACGCGCGCGCCGAAGCTTTTTTCGATCTTGTCGACCAGGAGGATCATGCTGCCGCCTTTGACCTTGTGTGCCTATATGAAAAAAGGCCCCAACTTGCGTTGGAGCCTCATTCAATGCTCGGGTGGAGACGAGGGGGATCGAACCCCTGACCTCTTGACTGCCAGTCAAGCGCTCTCCCAGCTGAGCTACGCCCCCGTGCGAAGAAGTACTATACGGGAACTCGGACCACGATGCAAGGACAATTTTGGAAAAATTTTCGCGAGTGTCGGCGCGCACGGGACCGCGCCAGCCCGCGGGGCGCCTGGCCCCCGCACAGCCCGTACGCCGGCCGACTTGGCGCGTGGAACACGACGCGCCCCGTTCAACAGGGTTTTCCGTGCGCCGCCAGTCCCATTATCGGGTCCGATTGCGAAGCGCCCCTCCCCAGCGCCTCAGAACCATGCCGGTTTACTACGATAAATCAGGAATGTCCAACCACGCACGCCTTTTCGTGCAACCGGCGGGCTACCTACCTGCGGTTTTGCAAACGGAGAACACACGGTGCTCGGGGGTCGCCGATTCGTCGTAGTAAACCGGCATGGTTTTGAAATGGCATCAGGTTGATTTCACGCAAAAATGTGTCGAAGCCCTGAATTAAAGGCCTTAACTTCTTTAGATCGCGTCTTTTCTGCGACTCGCCTAGATTAGCTGTTGTTTAGCATCGGACTTGATCTTGCGTTGTGCGACTTGCTCGTGCATGGTAGTATTTCACGTCGTGAAGCGAAGAAATTAGGTCTGAGTTGCCTTTGTTAGAATTGCATTCACCGTTCATAAGGGCTCTTGGCGCAACGGTTAGCGCAGGGGACTCATAATCCCTGGGTTCTGGGTTCGAATCCCGGAGGGCCCACCAGAGATTTTTAAGGCCGGGCATTACGCCTGGCCTCTTTGTTATTGGCGCTGCGGACTAGCTTTGCCATCCACAGACGTAAAGTTATTAACATTCATATTTATGATTAACAATGGATATGTAGCCAAGATGCTGCCCAGCCAAAAGATGTGTAAATCGATAGATATGAAAAAAGGCCCCAACTTGCGTTGGAGCCTCATTCAATGCTCGGGTGGAGACGAGGGGGATCGAACCCCTGACCTCTTGACTGCCAGTCAAGCGCTCTCCCAGCTGAGCTACGCCCCCGTGCGAGAAAGTACTATACGGGAACTCCCCCGCCGATGCAAGGACAATTTTGGAAAAGATTTTACGGTGCGTGGAACGGCGCGGGGCCGAAGGGACACACGATGCCCGAAATAGCCCGCGGGGCGCGCCCCAGGTGCCGCCGGCCAGAACAAAGCAATCCGCGGTGCTTCCGCGGGAGGGTTTCGTCTGAGCCCTTCTCCGCGCCTTCGGGTCAATTTACTGAACCGTGCGCAGCTCGCGCCAGCTGGTCGCTTCATAAACGGACCGGTTTACTACGACGATTCCCGGATTTCCGACCACACGCCTACATTCGCAAAACGGGCAGGCATTCTACCTGCGGTTTTACGAGCGACGAATTCGGTGTGCTCAGCTACCCCCAATCCAACGTAGTAAACCGGCGTGGTTTTAAAATGGCACTTAATTACTGCAGCATATAAAGTAGTAATAATGCTCACTTGAACATTATTACTTACCAATACCAAGCCAATTGCACAGAACGTTGGCTCGCAATCTGGTCTCAGCGCATCTCATCGCCTCGGTTTTTGGTTTGTAGCGCAACTCCAATCGCTCACACACACTGTGAATGATGGCATCAAGCTGATCGTGATCATTGAGCATGTCATGGGTTACAAGAAATACGTCGTATCCCATGCTTTGTAATGCTGTCATTCGTGCGGCATCGTGGTCCAGCACGGCGCCTGAACCATGGATAACCTCTCCCTGAAGTTCGATAATCACAGCTTTTATTATTATTGGGTTTACGATGACGATATCGCCGTAACAGATTTTCTGACCTGCGATTTTTCGAGCTGAATTCGACAGCGGTGTTAAGTCGTTGACGTATATGTTTTTAAACTCCGCTCCGCCAGTACGCCTCGGAAGACTTAGCAACATGATTCCAGCAACTTCTAGCGGGGATGCCGCAATACCCATTACCTGCCGTGCGGCTTCGTAGAATTGTTTTCCCCACATCTCGCCCTTAACCTTCGCTGCAAATTTGTGCAGTTCTTCTATTTCAATAAGAGGCTTTCTCATCCAGAGCGATGTGCCTTTTCCGTTTGCTTTATTTCCGGATCCGTCATTCTGCTGCCCACTTTGATCATTCTCGCTGTCCTTCTGGCTCGCCCGAGCATAGACTCGCTTCCATGGGGCCTCGTCTTGGGTTTCATCTAGTTCAAAAAGACTTTCTGTGGTGTACTGCTCTTCTTCTGATTTTGCTTGCTCAAGTGCCATGTCGACCGCGGGCGATGGTTTAAAAACCGAAAACCATCCGCAGAGCTCGTACATGGCCAGAACCAGGTCGCATGAAGAAACGCTTCGAGTCATGGTGAATAGCGTATGAAGAGGGTCTGTGACGCTAAAGCCCATGCCCGTGTCGATCGAGACCTTCTCTGTATAGGCGCTGTTCCATCGGATGGTCCGTCTTGTCTCGGAATGTAGGTTGCTTCGAGTTGATGCTGCTGTGATGACTGGGGTCTTGAGGACGTCGGTTACGAAAGGGGCTTGGGATAGAGCTCGCCAGCCTTCTTCGGAGTTGGGTAGGCGCGGGTAGAGGTCGCGCACCTGCGGTGGGCAGCGCCAATAGCGGAATGCGGTGTTTGCGCAGACGATTTCGTCCATTTGCGCCTCCCCTGGTATCGGCCGTAGACCGTGCGGTTGTGGTCGTGGACGATTATCTACCGGGGCATCATGCGGGTAAGTACCGGAAGCTGACCAAACGCTGACCAAAAGCTTGACGCAATCCGTTGAAAAGCCGCCATAGGCATGAACGCGCTGGTACAAGCTGTGAGCCAGCGGTCTCTGTCTCCACAATTGCACATAGATTACGCAGGGAATTCAATGAATGAACGCAGACGCATTTTGCAAAACGCGCAATGACGACACCTAAGGTGAACTGCGTAACATATAACGCCTTAGGTAACTTCGCTTCAATTTTGGTGTCAAAAAGAAAAAGGTCAGAGGCTTAACACCTCTGACCTGTGCTTTAGATGGTGGGCGATACAAGATTCGAACTTGTGACCCCATCCGTGTGAAGGATATGCTCTACCCCTGAGCCAATCGCCCGTCGCCTTTCGGCAAAAGAGATACTAACATAGCCGCGCGCGGTTTACCAAGAACTTTTTGCCCTCGATTTTAAATTCGTGGGTGCTAGCCAAGCCAAAACAACCAAGGCAATCGGCAAAACCGCAGTTAAGCCACCCTTTATCGCTTAATCCACGAGGTCTCGGGACGGCAGATAAGTCGAGCATTGTTATAGGCCATGTCGAGCGTGAGGCAGGTGCGCGCGGCGTAGAAGCCGTCCTCGCGCTGGATGGTCAGCGCCAGTTCGGGCTTGTCGCCGGTTAGGCACAGCGGCAGCAGCAGTTGGATCCGACCGCCGTAGAACTGCGGCACGGCGAGCGTGTAATTGGCGGCGGCGCGGCGGGCGGCCTCGACGACGGCTCCCTCAAAGGCGCGGCGCAGCAGCAGCGAGTTGCCCTCCCCCATCAGGCTGGCGGGAATACGCGTGAGGTTCTCCTCGTCGCCCAGAATGTGGTCGATGTTGGAACGGATGGGCAGGCGGTAGTCAAAGACCAGCTCGGAGGGGTCCTCGGCAAAGCGCACGCGGCACGGCAGGTATTCAAACGAGACCAGCATGGGATCGCTTTCCTTAAAGAAACCCTTCAAAAACCAGCGCTGGCGCGCATCGGGCTTGGTGTTGGGCTCAAACAGACCGTAGATGGTCTCGTAGCGGCGCGTGTACAGGCCGGTGTTGAATAGGCAGCGGTCGTCGTCGAACACCAGCGGCAAGTTGGACGGGGCGGTCTGGTCCACGTCGCGCTCGGTCAGGAACACCGCGCGGCTAAACGAAAACGACAGGTAGTTTTTGAGAATGCGGTTGCCGGGACCCCAGTCCTCGGGGTCGGCGAGGTCGACCAGGCGGTCGTAGCGGGGCTCGTGGCAAAACGCAAAGTCGTAGACATTGCTGCACAGGGTGCTAGGGAGTTCCATGTGGCATCCAATCAAGATAATGGCAGGCGTGCGGATGCTTTGATTTTATACGTGCGACGGATCGCCCGTGCCCACAACGCAACCGCGGCGCAGCTCGTCGGCGAGTTCTTCTCGCGTGCGGTTTCCGGAAACAAGGTCCTGGATCCATGCAAAGTACTGGTTGTCTTTGGGCTCGGGGCTGTCAGACAGCGCGTCCAGTGCCGTCTTCTAGCTGAACATAGCTCCATAGTATTGCTACCTCGTTTACGATTTTTTGAGTTAAAAGCCTGCCCCTAACGCGGGATGAATCACACTAGTTACCCGATCCAAATACGTCATCTACAAGATTAGGCAAGTCTGTCCATACTTGATAGGCGACAACGTTGTCCGGATACATTTCTCTTGCACGACGTTTATCATCCGTGTTGTGCTTTGCGGCATTGGTCAAAGCCTGGTCCTTGTTGCCGTCAATCATTTCGAGATTTACCGACTTGAACTTTGACGCGGAGGACCTGTTGGGGTCAGTAGATTTTAGAACGCCAAGGTCGCGCGCTCTTTTCTCACATTGTGGCGTCGATGCAAAAGTTTCCGGGCATGGTGAGACATGATCGATAAGCCATACTTCAAAGCATGGGTTGGAGATCGCGAGCCTAACTCCCTTTGTCTTTGCTTCTCGTTCTGCTGCGGCTAGGTTTCTGAACTCATCTGAATCGACCACGATCCATGCGGAACTCAATGCTTCGATTTCGCCTGCTTTAACGGCCTTTTTATCTGAATCGAGCTCTCGCGAAAGCTGCTTGGCCACCTTCAAAGGGTCTCCGTCAATATGCCGATACAGCACGTTTCCGCGAACGTCCATTTCAGTAATAAGGAAGTTAAAATAATCGGTTTCGGTCACCTTTCCATTGGACACAATTAGGTGGCGCTTTCGCTTGGCTCTTGTCTGCTTTTTGCGGCCGCGAGCAAGCCCCCTCCTTTCTGTTTTAGCCATCTATGTCAGCGCCTTCCTTCATGAGTTGGGCTACAAGTTGATGAAAACTTGGGTTGGGCAGCGGCACATATACACCGTTTAAATAATTGCGCCCCAGATTCTCATTTGCGCGAGGAGAATATTCCATCGCAGCAATTAATTGCGAAGCACCTTCAGAGTCCTTTTCTACAAACCAGACCTGGTCACGTTCGAGCACCTCTTCCATGGGGCTGGTTCGCGTCATCAAGGTGACATCATGGGTTGAGAAGATTAGCTGCGCACTCTTTGGATTTGTGTCGGGATCGGCGAACAGTGAGACGAAGTCGCGCAGGAGCGTAGGATGAAGACTCGAATCAAGCTCGTCAATTACTGTTGTGGCCCCACTGCTTAAAGAGCGTAAGGCTACCGAGAAAAACGCCAGCGCAGCTTTTGTGCCCTCCGATTCATGGGCGGAGTCCAGCCAAAAGCCATCTCCCGAGCCTTTATGGTGGAAGAACAGGTCATAAGCGAACGACAATTTAAAGTCTTCTGCAATTTTATTACGTGCCTCTTCCGGAATCTCATCGAGTCCAATGAGTGAGTCTTTTAAACCCATGACGCCTTCCGATTGACGGACATCCATGCCGTCAATTCCGATATCAGCATATTTAATGAGCTGAGATAGCATCTGAGCTCGTGCGTTATCGTTGATAAACAGCTTTTTTATGGTGGCGAGTTCTGCTAGATAATGCGTTGCATCATAGAGATTGATGTCATTGGCAAGAGCTGCGAATGCGGGTTGAATTACATCACTTCCAGCCGCCGCGGCGGCAGATAAGAACAATGAATTATTGCGCGTGATATCCCAAAGTTGTTTTTTGGCGCCTGTAAAGGTGCTACCAAATTTAATTGACTGTTCCCCGTTTATCGAAGAGCGGTCATAAAGAAGGGACGGCTGTTTTGATCGATACACAGTGAGATTCTCATATGTAACCTCATTTTTGTTTACACCAAATGAAAACTCATACTTCAAATTGCTGGCGATAAAATCTATCGAGAATTCTGTGTCATTTGATCGCGATTCCGAGTCAAGTAAAAAAGGGACGATGGGTATTTGAGAATTCGCATCGCCTGTCGCATAACCTGTACGAACAAAGTAAGAGACAAAGTAAAGAGCATTTAGGAAATTTGATTTGCCTGACGCGTTTGCGCCGTAAACCGCAGCCACTCGCACGGGCCCAAGTTCCTTTTTGCTCGAAATCGGTTCAAACGAGAACTGCTGAGTATCTCGAAAGCTCTGAAAGTTCTTAAATGAAAAATTGAGGATCATCTTTAGAATCCTTCTCAAATATATCGATTATTTACAGACATCCTTAAATAATAAGAACAATTATATAGTTTTAAAACCGATATTTGTTAGCTTTGAACAAATATCGGTTTTAAATTGAGATTTTAGGCAATGAACCTTATAAGTGCGTATGACATAATGCCTGAAGCATAATTCTCTACGCTGATATTAAGAGCAATCTTCAGTGACGGTGTCTCTTAATCTCACTCACTATGCCGGCGCATCTCTTCTCAATGCTGTCGGGAAAGAGCGAAGCTTCGGTAATGCCAAGTTTACTCAACTCGTTCAGTATTGATGCTTTTCTATTAGATGGCACTATGCAACGACCGGCTATCACGGGACTGTCTTTGGGCAGTGGACTTATTAAGTCATCAAACGACAAAGAAGAATCCTTACCACGAATGTCATTTGGGAAAAGAATATATTGGCCGGACTGAGCGGCTTGTCTATCAAGATATCTAGTTCCGTAGACAAATAATGTATCTTCGCAGCACTTCTTAAACCATTTTGCCTGATCAGTTGGTTCAGGGCAATTTGAAAGCACTAGATCACGTTGATAGTCAAAGTATGGTCTAGATATTGCAAGCGAGGCAAAATGAGACAGAATCTTTGAGTTCAAAAACAGATGCCAAGAGTCCGCAATTGCCTGGCAGATGGGATATTCCCGCTTATCTCCTCCCGGTCGCCTAAAGATAAATACTTCGCCCACGTCTTCAGGATTGCCGCAGGCGAAATAGAGGGCGGCAAGCGCGTTTGAAGTTACATCTAATAGTCTGGTGGGGACTCCGTAGTGCTGGAGGCAGGCTAAAAGATCAATCGGAAGCAAATCACGCTTGAAGATATTTGGCATTATGCGGCAGGCAGTTTCAATAATGTCCGCCTCGTGCGTAAGACTGCCTATGATAAGGGAAATGGTGTCCGATCCCAGTTCACGCCGATAGCTGTCTCTTCCGATTGACGGAACAAGATCAAACTTAGTGGATCCTTGTCCTCGGAAAACAAATGTAGATTCATATGTTCTGGCGTCACCATTTATTGTTGGTGAAAGTCCGTTGATGTATTTGATATACGAGGCTACATCATCAACCTCAACTTCAGTTTCATTAGACATATATCAATCCTTAAGTGGAACAAGAAGCTTAATAAACGGCAGTATTTGAATTGCAATTATCTTATCGCTCTGGCGGATGGGGTGTAGGGCTCAACATCGGTAACAGATCGAGAGGCAGTCGAGCTAAACAAAATAGTGCCGTCGCAGCGATAGCTGATACGGCACCAATCTCTAAGAAGATGATTTAGTAGAAGGCTATAGACTTCTGCAATAGCTGCATTTACCACCCCCTGGTCTCGCTTAAACGGGGCCCTAGCAGCGATATGCGGCAGCCAAGAGCGCTGTCCCCAGAAGGAAAAGCGCCACAGAGGCGACGACCCAGTTGCTGTCGCCGGTCTTGGGGAGTGCCGCAGTTGCCGCGGTGGCAGCTTTGGGCTTGGGGACTTTGGCGACCGTGGTCTTGGTTACTGTCGTTGTTATCTTGGTTGTCGCGGCCGCTGGTTTCAGCGCCGGATTTACCGTGGGTCCTGTGGTGGGCTCTCCGGCAGCGGGGTTAGCATCGGTGGGAGACTTGCCCGCGCTATCGCCAGTCACCTCGCCCCTGTCGGTCTCCCCCGCCGGAGGCGTGGCTACATCGGGCTCAATCACAACATGCGGTGCCACGACCCCTGCAGCATCCACCACGCCACTAGTACCAAAGGTCCCGCTAGCAGGCGTTACAAATCGCGCAGACACAAGCGAGCCGCCCGTGCACGCAACGCCGCCGTCGGCGCCGGTCGCATCAAGCCACGAGGCGTCGACGGAAAGACGACAGCCGGCCGCACCATCGCCAAGGCCCGCATCCTGCAGATACACGCCGTAGGCGCGCACGCCCGCTCCAGACCCGGCGCCCGT